>NZ_JBEUTW010000012.1:0-80057 GCF_040492675.1 Bacillus sp. AP50 | reverse complement strand
GTTTATTTTTGATATAATTAATATAGAAATAAAACAATGTTTAACCTTATGTATCATTTATTAAACTAAAATTTATGACCATGTAATAAACTCCCTTCGTTTTTTTGAAGGGAGTTTTTCTATTTAAGCAAGCAACTCTGATGCGTTATGCTGCAGGACTTCTTCATAATGGTTAAGCAAACCGCGAAAGATCTCATCCCAGCTCTTTGATTTCGCAAAAGATGAAGCTGCTATTCCCATCTGCTCAAGTTTTTCTTCATTTTGTAATAAAAAATAAATGGATGATAGAAATGCATCTTCATTTTTAGGCGGACAAAGAACTCCCGTTTTTCCATCTGTAATAATATTTTTAACCCCGCCACTATTTGCACCAATGACAGGTGTACCGCATGCGAGTGATTCAAGTACGACATTTCCGAATGTTTCAGTAGCTGATGGAAACACCATTATGTTAGAACAAGCATATGCTTCAGCTAAATCTGTACTTTGTAAATAGCCAGTAAAAGTGATATTTGTTTTCGGAACAGCTTCACGTAAACTTGTTGCTAGAGGACCGTCTCCTGCGATGAGCCAATGAATATCGTTTCGAGTATGTGCTGTTTTAACGATAAGGTATTGCAGCGTATCAATATCTTTTTCAGGAGCAATTCGTCCAACATAGGAAAGGACATACTTCGCTGTAATATTATATTTTTTTCGGAATAGGTCTGTATTGTAAGCAGGATGAAAGAGTGTGCAATCTACACCACGTCCCCATATAGAGAGGGTCTGAAAGCCTTTGTTTTTTAATTGATGTAATGTTTCAAAGGAAGGTACAAAATTTTTTTGCATATGACTATGAAACCATTTTAAATAGTTCCACAGCATATTGGAGAGGAATTCGATTTTGTAATAACGTAAATAGGCATCGAAATCAGTATGATAAGAACCGACAACTGGGATGTTTAACTTTTTTGCATAATACAATCCACAAAGTCCCATGTTGAAAGGTGTGGCAATGTGAATAATGTCAGGTTTAAAGGAAAGTAGTTCTCGTTTAATGCGCGGAGTAGGAAAAGAAAAACGACATTCTGGATATAATATTGTTAACGGGATACTTCTCATCTTATTCACATTCGCTACAAAATTATCTTCAGCTGTATGCTGAGGAGCGAAAACAGAATAGGAGATCTGTTCTTTCTGAAAATATTGTGTTAATCGCTCTAACGTTTTCGCAACCCCGTTAACTTGTGGCGTAAAAGTATCGGTAAAAATGGCGACTCTCATCATATCACTCCTTTATGTGAAAAGTGGGATGAATTGATAAAAAGAGATGATGCCAGAGCAAGTGCCAAGGCACATACCGACGAATACATCTGACGGATAGTGAAGTCCTAAATAAATACGTGAAATACCGACGCATAATGCTAACGGTAATAGGAAAGCAAGTAAGCTTGGATTATAGCAAATAAATGGAATGAAGACAGAGAAAACGGCTGTTGTATGACCAGACGGGAAAGAGTGGTCTTTTAATGGATGGACTGGATATTTTGCATCCTGAATTGTTAAATAAGGACGTTTTCGCGGATACCACCTTTTTAATATTTGCACAGGAATATGGCTAATTGCTAACGAAATAGCAGTTGCAATTGCAGCTTGATGCAAAGTTCCCTTTGCGAAAATTAAAAAGAAAAGTGTGAGTGCGATGGAGAAAGTCGCGCCACCGATATGAGTAATATTGCTGAAAAAGATATTTAATGTTTTTTGATCAAAGTAGCGGTTAATTCCTCTGAAAATGTAACATTCTATTTTATATAACCCACTGACCTTCATGAAAATTCTCCTCCCTCATCTACATATATATGGAGATATTAGCTTTTATTTTAATAAGATTTTGTTGAGGGAGTAATAATGTTTTGTAAAGAAAAAGTTAGATTTTATATAAAAAAAGCTACCAATCTTATGGCAGCGGAAATTTACTTCTGTAATGATTTATAATATTGACCTTTTTCAACGTATTGCGTGCGAATACGCTCCATATCTTTACGGTCTTCTTCTGTTAATTCACGAATGACTTTCGCGGGACGACCGAAAGCTAACGTGTTCGGCGGAATTTTCTTTCCTTGTGAAACGAGGCTTCCAGCGCCGATAAAAGCTCCTTCGCCAATTTCAGCACCATCTAATATAATAGATCCCATTCCAATTAAAGCATCTTTCTTAATATGGCAACTATGTAAAATGACTTGATGCCCAATTGTTACGTCGTTTTCTAAAATAAGAGGATACTGCGGGCTTTGGTGAAGTGTACATTGGTCTTGTACATTTACTCGGTCTCCAATGATTGTCGGTGACACATCACCACGGATGACTGTATTAAACCAAATACTTGATTCCTCGCCAACGGAAACATCGCCTGTAATCGTAACATAGTCAGCGATAAAAGCACTACTCGCAATTTTCGGTTTTTTTTCTTTGTAAGGATATATCATGTAAAGTCTTCCTTTCCTAGAGACTAGTTTTAGTGTATCAAATTATGAGAAAGAGTGAAATGGAGGAGAGCCGTATGTGGAATTATGAAGCGGAGGAAGCAAAAGCGGTCATTGTTATTGTGCACGGCGCAATGGAATATCACGGACGTTACGAAGCCGTTGCGGAAATGTGGAATCATATCGGCTACCACGTCGTGATGGGGGATCTTCCGTCACATGGAACGACTTCAAGAAATAGAGGACATATTGATTCATTTGATGAATACATAGAGGAAGTTAAATTATGGGTGAAAGAAGCAAGAAAGTATAGGTTACCTATTTTTCTATTCGGTCATAGTATGGGTGGTCTTATTGTCATTCGTATGATGCAAGAAACGAAGAGAGAAGATGTAGAAGGTATTATTTTGAGTTCGCCTTGTTTAGGGGTAGTGACTGGACCCTCTGCTCCGCTTCAATTTGCTTCAAGAATATTAAATGTTGTGGCTCCAAAATTGCAATTTGCAACGAATCTTACGGTGGAAATGTCAACACGTAACCATGAAGTGAGAGATGCAATGGAGAATGATTCTTTGTTCTTGCGCAAAGTATCAGTACGTTGGTATAGTGAATTGATTAAGTCTATCGAAATTGCTCATAAAAAAATAGATGATTTTCCAGATGTTCCGCTCTTGCTAATGCAAGCTTGTGAGGATAAACTTGTAGATAAAACACGTGTCCGCACTTGGTTTGATAATGTTAAAATAAGTGATAAGGCTTTTAAAGAATGGCCGAATTGTTATCACGAGCTATTAAATGAGTATGAGCGTGATGAAATTTTGAGTTATATTCAGTCATTTACTGAAATGCATGTCAATAATATAGTAAAAACAAACAAATAAATCATTATTTGTACATTTAATAGAGGAGATGAAGGAAGAAGTGAACGTACCGAGTAATCCCATAACGCTCATGGCGAAAGTATACCGTGATGTGTTTCCGGTTGTACACCATGAGCTAGCGATGTGGAAAGAGCGTGCCTACCATATTCCGAATGATGAGCTTCATAGTCAGGCAATCGCAAGTATTGAGCATAAAACGTTTCATTGTGAGGGCGGTGGCATTTTAGCTCTGCTAGCAAATGAACACCGAGAAGAATGTATTCGTTTTATCGTAGCGTATCAAACGATCAGCGACTATTTAGATAATTTATGTGATCGCAGTACATCACTTGATCCAAATGATTTTGCCGCACTGCATGAATCGATGTTAATGGCATTATCACCTGAAGTAGAAGGCGGCGGTAATTATTATCGTTATCGTGATGATCAAGATGATGGTGGTTATTTAGATGAACTTGTTGAAACATGCCAAGATGTTTTAAAGAAAACGAAGCACTATGACAAAATTGCTCCTGTTCTTCATGAACTTGCTTGTTATTATTGTGATTTACAAATTCATAAACATGTAAAATTAGAAGAAAGAGAACCACGATTACAAACGTGGTTTGAAGCACATAAAGAAAACTTACCTGAGATGAGTTGGTTTGAATTTTCAGCATGTGCCGGTTCTACACTTGGGATTTTCTGTCTTGTCGCATATGCATTTCATGATGAATTACATGACGAAGATATTGCGAAAATTAGACAAGGATACTTCCCTTACGTACAAGGACTTCACATTTTGCTGGATTATTTCATTGATCAAGAAGAAGACCGTATAGGCGGAGATTTGAATTTCTGTAGTTATTACGAAAACGAGCAAGCGATATTAGATCGGATGAAACACTTTGTAGAAGAAGCAGAGAAGAGCATTGGTGATTTGCCTCATGCGAAGTTTCATCGCCTTATAAGCCGAGGGTTACTTGGTATTTATTTATCAGATCAAAAAGTATCGGCACAAAAGAATATGCACAAAATGGCACGGCGCATTGTAAAGTACGGAGGCCTCACTTCACGATTCTTCTATTGGAACGGGAAGATGTACCGAAAGAAAACAGCGCAGTGATGAAGAAAACCACTCATGTAGAGTGGTTTTCTTTTCATTATGATTGTATTTTTGAAAATACATATATAAGAAGTTCAATCGCAAAAATCACTAATACAGATAATCCAAATAAAGGCATGACAGCGCCCAGTATAACCATCATGATAAAGAAAACGAATATACTGTTCTTATCTCTTTGTTTTGGAGGTGCTGCTAATTTTCCTTTCGGCTTTCTTGCTAACCACATTTTTACTCCGTAATAAATAAGAAGTAGTAGAGATAATGTTGTTAGTAAGCATAATATTTTATTTGGCCATCCAAATAAATGTCCTTCATGAAGCGGGATGCCGTAAGTGAACCATTGTGCAAGTAATCCATAATCACGATAGTCCGTTTTGGAAATAAGCTTTCCGCTATATTGATCAAAGTAAGCTGTTATCTCTTCATTTGGTGCAACATGCATACCTGTAATACCAGAACCGCTCGATTTCGAAACAGTGAATACACCTTTCGGATCAGCTGGTAGTGAGATAACGTATGGCTTCTTTATTTCAATTCCTTTTTGTAATTCATCGACAGAAATAGCTTTCGGTTCATTTGAATCCGATTCAGGAGGAGCTTCTTTTCTTGTTGCCCATGGCAATTCTTTTACCTTTGATTCAGGCGGCGCCATATACAATTTCGGATATCCGAGCGATTCATTCGACGACGCAATTTTATAAATTTGGTTACCCATAAATCCTGACCATGGCAATCCAGATGCGACTAGCAGAACGAGTGGAATTGTAAATATAATACCGATAATAGAATGACGTCGTTTTGCTTTTTCTCGCTTATTGGATGCTGGTGTGTTTTTGAACTGTCGTATACTCATATACAAACCAGTTACAATTAAAAAGATTGTCCAGCACGCCGCAAGTTCTACAGTATAGTTGATGACAGTGCCACCAACTAAAAGAGAACTATGTAATTCCCGCATTATATTGGCAAACGTTTCACTTGCGTTTTGATCTCCGACAATTTGATTATTGCTATCTAAATACACATACTTTTGTTGCCCTGTATATTCATTTGTAATCGTAAGTCTCGTATTATAATCCCCATTAAACTCACTAATTTTCGCCACGCTATAATGTGGATATTTTTTTTCTGTTAAGGAAATAGAATCAGCCATCGAAATAGATTCTGTTTGGGCGCTCTTCCCAAAATATAAATCTTTATAGATGAAATCTTCAACTTCCTCCCGAAATAAATACCCAATTCCGCTTAGTGACAACGTAATAAGAAGCGGCGTAATAAAAAGCCCAGCATAAAAATGCCAACGCCAAAAAATGTAATGAAGCGAACGATTTACTTTCATACTTTCAGTTCCCCTAACCTTCCCTATATGAATAACTACTTATTTAATATAGCGAGATTAAGTGTGATTACTTTGAAAGAATTGTGAAGAAAGTTAAAAGTTTGTGGGATTTTTATTAAACAGAAAACACATTTTAGAAGGAGTGTTTTTTATGTTTATGAAGATCTCTTTATATTTGATAAGTACATCCTAACAACCGCTTTCGCAAGACATTGAGAAGAATCAACAAAATCCTCACTAGCCACAACATTCAAATCAGTACATGCGATAATTACCGTATCAACTTCCTCTCTCAATTGTAAAACGAGCGCATTCCACAATTCGCGAGCTTCTTCAATTTCTCCAGATTTAATGCAAGTAATAATTTGATTAATGCTTTCCTGCCATTTTTCATGATGAATGTATTCTATATTACGCTTTGTAATCCCATCTTGGTAAATCCTAGATTGAACAGTTGCTTCTGTTGCGAGAAGAGCGACTCTTTTTATATTTTCAGGAATTGCTTGTAACGTTTCATCGACTATATTTAAAATCGGGATAGAAAGAGAACGCTGTAATTCTTCAAAATAAAGATGCGCCGTATTGCACGGCATAGCGATAAAGCTTGCGCCAGTACTTTCAAGTTTTTGTGCTCCTTCAATAATCGCTTTTTTCATCGCTTCGTGATCAATAGGGCGATCCATGTAAAACGGTGTTGGGCATGAATAAATCATCATATGAGGAAAGTCCATATCATGCTTTGCTCCGTATATTGTTTGACACCCTGCTACAACTGTATCGACGAATGGTCCAGTTGATTTTGGACCCATTCCTGCTAGTATTCCGATCATTGTGTCGTCTCCTTTAATATGTAATTAAAAACGTTTTTTGCGAACGATAAAAAGAAATAAGGTAAATAATAAAAATGAATATACGATAGCCCAAGCTGTGAGCCATAGTGTGTGAGTCAGTATATTATATTTGTATTGGCCAAGCATTAGAAAGCTTTCGACAGGTGGTAAAAACCATAATAACTCTTTTTTAAACCGGATAGATGCGATCGTTATAAGCAATATAAAGGTAAGGCTAAGCCAAGCAGTGCCTGTTTTTTGAATCATATTTCTAGTAAATAATGTTGCGATTGAAATTCCTAGTATAGAGAAAGACATGTGAGAGAGAAATCCGACTAGAAATAAAGAAACTGTCATTTTTTCATTAAACATTTGCAAAATAATTGGATAGATTACGGATATAAAAGATAATACAGTACAAATGAGAAGAGCTGTAATATATTTACCAACATATAATGCGGAAATATTATTTGTGTGAGAAATAGTAATTTGTTCTTGTACAGGGTCTTCAGTATGAAAAATTGTGACCGTAATCCAGGCAGATAATAAATAAAGCGCGAGAGCTGTTTCTAAATATGTCGGTACAATAGGAGTCGGTTTATATGTATATACAAAAAGCAAGCTCACAAAGTACATCGCAATAGGAGGGACATACTTATACGATTTTGTATAGTCGAGAAAATGGTAACGAATAAGCGCAAACATAATAAACCTTCTTTCGATTTAAAAGTTAGGTTGTAGCAGTGTGATAGATGCTTTTTTATGTAATAAAAACTGAAGTATTTCGTTTGTATATTCTTTTTCGATTTGTAATTGAATAAGATTTTGATTTGCATTGTGTGCAACGTGTATAAAACCGGATTGCTTTTGTAGTTCTATTGCTGAAAATGTGTCGTGAACGATTGCCTCAATATAGACCTGTTCCGCTACTTTTTGTGCAGAGGTATTTTCTGCAATTGTATGATTTGCTAACGTCACAATTCTATCGGCGAAGTTTTCTAATAGTTGTTTTTCGTGACATGTGAAGAGTATAGATATACCTTGTTGTTTTAATGAGAGTAAAATATGTTCTAATTCTTGCTGAGAGTTAGGATCGAGCCCAGAAAGCGGTTCATCTAAAATTAATAAATGGACGTCCGTAAGTAATGCTTGCATAATACCTGTTTTTTGTTTCATACCTTTTGAAAAGTTTCGTACAACGGAATGTCTTGCATGATGTAAGTGAAAAGTCTCAAGGAGCATCGGAATTTTATTTCTTAAATATGTTGTTGATAAGCCGTGAATGCAGCCGAGATGAAATAAATAATCCGCTAATGTAAAACGAATTCCTTCAGGAAAATGTTCAGGTACATAACCAATTTGTATATGTTCTTTTCTTTTGAGTGTCCCTGCCGTAGGTGAAATAAATCCTGCAATTATTTTGAGCAGAGTACTTTTTCCAGTCCCGTTCCCGCCGATAATAGCGAGCGCTTCTCCTTCTGGAATGGATAAATCAATGTTGTCTAGTATAAGTGATTTGCTATACTTCTTTTGAATTCCCCTTAGTTCTACTAGCAAAGTTCTATCCTTCTTTCTTTAAATAGTGTATATATCCATTATATAGGAGAATAACAAAAAGACGTGCAATGAGTGCACGTCTTTTTTTGTTATGTTTTGTCGAATCGTCGATATATCCGAGAAATCGTTGATATATTGTAAGTTATGATAGATATATCGAAAAAATCGTTTATATATCCCGAGTTACGATAGATATAATTGAAAAATCGTTGATATATTACCCCGCATTAACGGGCAGTAAAACTCCCACCTTAAAATTCGCCTGGAGCAAAGATGTTAGGTGGGAGATAAACTGCCCATAAATGCCCGATTGGTTCAACTAATAATCAGTGGGGATTCCCCCCACTGATTAAAGTTTCACTTTATCGTTTCTCAATCGCCACAATAAATGGTGGATTATTTTGCTGGTTAATGAAGCCATATCGCAGTACGTGAGCTTGTTTTTGGTCTAGTTCTTCTGCAAATTTGAGAACAGCGTCGCGTTCTACTTGTCCTTCTGGGTGTCCGTGGTAAATGACGAGGACGATGATACCTTCAGGTGCCATTACTTCTAGTAATTGTTCAATTGCCGAAATTGTTGAGTTTGGTTTTGTAACGATATGCTTGTCACCGCCAGGAAGGTAACCTAAGTTGAAGATAGCGCCTGTTACTTTTCCTTTTGCGTCTTCTGGTAGTACGGATAGAAGTGTATCGTGACTATCGTGAACTAAAACAGTACGTTCAAAAAGTTCTTTTTCTTTTAGACGAGTTGTTGAGCTTTCAATCGCTTCTTTTTGAATATCAAATCCAAATACTTTTCCGCTATCCCCAACAATTTCAGCTAGGAAGCAAGTGTCATGACCATTTCCAAGTGTTGCATCTACAGCGTAGTCGCCTTCTTTAACAGCCGTTTGCAGCAGTGTGCGAGCAAACGGTAATACACGTTCTAATTTCATTGTTGTTTCTCCTCATTTGCATATTTTCCTTGCCAGCTTCCGCGGCGTACAAATTCTGCATCGATGGAATTTAATACTTCCCATTTATTTAAGCTCCACATTGGACCAATCATTAAATCAGGTGGGCCGTCACCTGTGATACGGTGCACAATTACGTCTTCTGGAATAATTTCAAGTTGGTCAACAACAAGACTTACGTAATCCTCAAGAGAAAGGAATTCGAGTTGTCCTTTTTCATATTGCTTCACCATTGGCGTTCCTTTTAATAAGTGAAGTAAGTGGATTTTAATTCCTTGTACATCAAGTTTCGCTACTTCACGAGCTGTTTCCATCATCATGTCGTAATCTTCAAGTGGAAGACCGTTAATAATATGAGAGCAAACTCTAATGCCGTGCTTACGTAATTTATTTACGCCTTCCACGTAAGACGGATAATCGTGAGCGCGATTAATAAGGTTTGCAGTGCGTTCATGAACGGTTTGTAGTCCAAGTTCAACCCAAAGATACGTACGTTTATTTAAGTCCGCTAAATATTCAACGACATCGTCTGGTAAACAATCTGGACGAGTTGCGATAGAAAGACCGACAACATCTTTTTCTGCTAGAAGCGGTTCGAATTTTTCTTTTAACACTTCAAGTGGTGCGTGTGTATTTGTGTACGCTTGGAAATAAGCGATACATTTTCCATCTTTCCACTTTGAGCGCATTTTTTCTTTCATTTCATGATATTGTGTTATAACATCATCGCGGCGATCACCAGCGAAGTCGCCAGATCCGGCAGCGCTGCAAAATGTACAACCACCGTAAGCAACTGTACCATCACGGTTCGGACAATCGAAGCCAGCATCTAATGAAACTTTAAAGATTTTTTCACCAAATTCATTTCGTAAATGGTAATTCCATGTATGATAACGTTTATTGTCGTTTGTATATGGAAAAGGGTTTTGAACCTTCATTATTTTCCCTCCTAAGCCGAGTCAAAATGAAACAAAATCCATTATAACATACTCATAAGGTAGAGATGGAAGGGACACACTAAAGGGGAATTGAAGCAAGGAGGGACAATTATGGCAGAGCGTCAATCACTTGAATCGTATATTACACAAGCGGAACAAGCGGTGGAATATGCAAAAGAACAATTAGAACAAGGCATGAGACAAGAGCATTACAATACGATGGAGTATTCAGATGCACAGTTACAATTAGAACAAGCGTATAACGATTTACAAACGATGCAACAACATGCGAATGATGAGCAACGTGAGCAATTAAATAGAGCACGTATGGCAATTCGCCAATTGCAACATCAAATGATTATTACACCGCACTAATAAGGAGTGAATGTAATGGCGAAACGTTCAGATCAAAATAACCCAGAGCAAAAAACACAAAATGGACATAACGCTGAGTTTTCGAATGAACTTGATCCCATTGTTCAAGTAAAACAGCGTAATAGTAAAAAAGGACAACCTCAAAAATCAAAACAATCAGAGTAAACCAGGTCGAAATATGACCTGGTTTTATTTTGCTATATGACAATAGTGTAAGATTTCTGTAAGGTTTGCCGATAGTTGTAATTGTCCTTTTCCAGTAGAGTAAGGGAGGATTAAATTTTGGACAAGGAGCTGCTTTATGGGGAACAATATTACAAACAAACGAATTGATGAGTTAGATTACATTCGTGGCTTCGCATTACTGGGGATTATTTTAGTAAATATTTTAGCACTACTTAATATTAAAACTCCAGATCCTAATACAGTAGATGCTAGCTATCAAAGGTTTCTATACTTATTTGTAGAAGGTCGTTTCTTCTCGATTTTCTCATTCTTATTTGGAGTGGGATTCTATATCTTCATTACAAGAGCGATTGCGAAAGGGAAAAATGGATATGTTCTATTTTTCCGCCGCGTAGTTGCATTATTTATTTTTGGTTTGATTCATTACATGTTTCAGCCTGGAGAAGCGTTAACGTTATATGCAATTTGCGGATTAATCGTTTTACCGTTTTATAAAGCGAAAAAACAAGCGAACTTAGTAATTGGTCTTATTTTGACAATAGCCTTTAGTGTAATGGGTGTTAAAGAACTATTACCACTTGGTTTAATTTTATTAGGTCTTGCTGCAGGACAATATCGTGTATTTGAAAATCTTTCAAAAAACATAAAGCAAGTCGCTATTTTTACAGGCATTATGTTTGTTTTAAGTGTGGCAGCTGTATGGTATCAATATGGACACGTGCCTGCTGGCCCATTTGTAAATATGATATTGATGAATGAAGATGGAACAATGGATGCTGCAAGCCAGTTTCTAAAAATTGGTATTACTGTTGGACCAATTATTTCAGCTTTCTATGTAGGAGCATTAATTTTATTACTTCAGTTAAAACCAGTTCAAACATTATTAGCACCATTGAAATACTACGGTCGTATGGCTTTAACAAATTATATCGGACAAACGGCAATGATTTTAATTGCTGGTAGTGTATTTAACTTTGCAGGTAACTTAACATACATGCAGACGCTATATGTATGTATCGCAATTTATGCAATTCAAATTGTGTTTAGTGTAATTTGGATGAAAATCTTTAAAATGGGTCCATTAGAATGGGTTTGGCGTGTTATTACGTACTGGACGGTAACACCTTTAAAGAAATAAAGTGAAACTTTAATCAGTGGGCTGTTCCTTTCGCGGAACAGCCTATTTTTATTGTCATCTTTTGTCGATAAGTCGATATATTTTGGTAATCGCTGATAAAAGTGTAAGAATCGCCGATATATTTGAAAAATCGCTGATAAAAGTGTAAGAACCGCTGATATATTTTAACAATCGCCGATATAATTTCATTTACCGATTTACTATGTCGAAATGTGAACTAGTATGAAAAGCCAACCTTACACGCATCCATTTTCTATCTTACAAAAGTGTAAGGTAATTGTAATGTTAACAAATAGCAGTTCACTTCTAAAAAGCGCAAAATAGGTAATGGAAAAACAAGCGTAGGAGGATATATATGACGAAACCAGTTGTAGACGTGAAAAACGTTCAAAAAGTGTACGGTAAAAAAGGTGAGAACCAATCACACGCGTTAAAGGGTGTTTCATTCTCAATTCAAGAGGGTGAGTTTGTTGGAATTATGGGACCATCTGGTTCCGGTAAAACGACATTATTAAATGTAATTTCAACGTTAGATAAGGCAACAGGTGGCGTTGTTGAAATTGCGGGAACGGATATTACAAAAATGAAGCAAGGTGAGCTTTCAGATTTCCGTTCGCAAAAATTAGGATTTATCTTCCAAGATTTTAACTTATTAGAGAACTTATCTATTTATGAAAACATTGCACTTCCACTTTCTCTTCAAGGTGTCGCATCACGTAATATTGGACCGAAAGTAGAAAAAGTAGCGGATATGTTAGGGATTACAGAAATACTTCAAAAGTATCCATCTGAAGTATCTGGTGGACAGAAACAACGTTCAGCAGCAGCGCGTGCTTTAGTGCATGAGCCGGCAATTATTTTAGGGGACGAGCCAACAGGAGCGCTTGATTCTAAAAATGCAACGAGTTTACTTGATGCGATGACAAACTTAAATAAAGATCAAGGCGTATCGATTATGATGGTTACGCATGATCCATATAGTGCAAGTTACTGTCAGCGTATTTTATTCATTCAAGATGGTGAGCTATATAAAGAAATTCATCGCGGTGGTACGCGTGAAGAGTTCTACAAAGAAATTTTAGATGTACTTGCAGATTTAGGTACACAAAAGGCGTAAGAAAGGAGGTTCCAGTATGTTATTTAAACTTTCCATGTCGGGGCTGAAAAGTAAGCTGAAAGATTATATCGTCTTACTTGTCGGTCTTGTCATGTCGATTTCAATTTTTTACATGTTCCAAACGTTAGCACTGAATAAAGCATTTTTAGAATCTAATTCAGTGATTAAATCTATTGGATTCGTATTCCAAGCAGGATCATTTTTATTAGCAATTATAACGTTCTTCTACATTTTATATGCAAACTCTTTCTTATTATCTCTTCGTCAAAAAGAGTTCGGTATGTATATGATGTTAGGTGCGAAAAAACATAAAGTTACATTACTTATGTTTATTGAAACAATCGTATTAGGTGCTGCGTCTCTTGCAATCGGGATTGCAGTTGGAGTAGGACTTGCAGAAGGTATTGGACAGTTATTAATGAAACAGCTTGAATTTGCTGGTGAAGGGTATAAAGCATTTTATCTACCATCTATGACTGTTACTTGCATCTTCTTCTTTGCACTATTTGTATTATCAGCAATTATGAACAGTATTAAATTGTCACGTATTTCTGTATTGCAACTAGTACATGCAGATGCACAAACAGAGCGTGTTGCAGTAAAAGGTAAAAAGACAGTTGTAGTGGCATTCCTTGCTGTTATTTTATTAGGTATAGGTTATGCATCTATGATCTATATGGAAAAACTAAAAGAGATGGGAATCCTTATTGCATTAATTACAACGACAGCTGGTACTTACATGCTATTTGGCTCACTTCTTCCAGTCATTATTAAAAAGTTAAAAAGTAATAAAAAGCGTAGTGAAAAAGGACTTAATGCTTTTACATTTGCACAATTAAACTTCCGAATTAATAGTTTAACAAAAGTACTTGCAACAGTGGCAATGTTAGTTGCACTTGGAGCTGGTGCAATTTCAGGTGGTATGGCATTTAAAAATAACGTTATAAAAATGGTAGATGGTTTAGTAATATATGATTCAGTAGTTCATAATCCAACAGCTGAAGAAAAGAAAATTTTAGATGGTATTACATTTAAAGAGAAAAGCGAATATCGTTACAAAGTTGATGATAAATACGTTTACTATGTAAAAGAAGATTTAGAGAAAAATCGTCCTTTCGTAAAAGATATGGCAAAGATGAAGTCTATGAAGGATTTAGTAAATACGAAAAAAGTTTCAGAGGAACTACCGGTAGGTGCAGTTTCTAGAGAGATGAATCAAAAAGATGCGAATACTAAAGAACTTTCAGCGGAATGGACAGATGCTTTTAGTACAATCCATCCATATTATTTATACAATGATCATGCAATTAAAATTGTAGATCAAAAAATGTATGATGGGATAAATGGTAAAGAAGGTATAGCATTTATCGGAAAAACAGATGATTTTTTAACATATAAAAAAGAATGGAAAAAACTTGACGAGTTGCAGCTAGATAAATATAAAAATGTAAAAGCTGAACAAATGGATAGTAAATATCAAGCTTATAGTGGGTTCTATGGCATTGCGAGTGGAACAGTATTTATGGGATTCTTCCTTGGAATTGCGTTCTTAGCAATGATGGCAAGCTGTCTTATGTTTAAAATTCTTTCTGGTGCATCAAAAGATATTACGCGTTATCAAATGCTTCGTAAAATCGGTGTGCGCCGTGAGTTATTAACGAAATCGATTTATAAAGAGCTATTCTTAGTATTCTTATTCCCAGCAATTGTGGGTATCGCTCACGTATTAGTTGGTATGAATATTTTCGGATTTATTTTAATCGATCCGTACTTCCGTATTTGGATACCAATCGTAATTTTCGTAGTTATTTATGCGATTTATTACTTCATTACAGTTCAATTGTATAAAGGAATTGTTCTTCCGAAAGAAGATTAATAATAAAAACCGAGCAAAAACGCTCGGTTTTTATTATTTTCAGAAAAAACACTTTAATGTTACTGAAATGTATACTATAATGTAAGTAAGTAACGTAATATAAAAGTAGAAGTAGCTGTATAAGGAAAGGAGGAATCCAATCTGTAGAAAGAAGCTGAACTTTTATCCCCACATTTTTTTACCGCAACGTATTTATACAATCGTAAGTTTCCACATTGAAAGTTTTCAGAACCACCTGAGTATATTGTGAAAATAATGGATAACACATGGAAATCTCATAGCATGATAAGGTAAAATGGACAACATAATGAGAAAATTACCGTTCATAAGATGAGGAGAATACATGTATGGAAGTTGTAGAGGCATTAAAAGATATAAGCCAAATTGAGGCTATGAAAAAATATTTAAAAGAGCACTCCCAGCGAGATTATCTTTTATTTGTTATTGGAATTAACACAGGATTAAAAATTACAGAACTACTTAGCATGAAATTTGAAGATGTATTAAATGAAGACGGGACTGTTAAAGAGTTTTATGCTCTTCCTGTGAAAGATGAAAAATTTAAACAAGATATTTATTTAAATACAAAAGTAAAAGAAGCGCTTTTAGATTACGTACAATCTATTGGCGTTAAAAGAGAAAATTACGTATTCCAATCTAATAAAACGCCAAATTCAATTACGCGCCAACAAGCGTATCGTGTAATTCATAATGCTGCAGAAGCAGTTGGAGTTGTTGGTAAAATCGGAACGAATTCAATGCGAAAAACGTTCGGATTTCATGCGTACAAAAGAGGGATAGCGATTGCACTATTGCAAAAACATTTTCATCACGCGACTCCATCAGAGACACTAAAGTATTTAGGTATCTCAAAGGATGAGAGCTTTAAAACGGAGATTGATGTCGATTTATAAAAGCCGTAACTAAAAAATTAGGAGGCGGAAAATATGAATATTAGAGAGAGTGAACTGCCGGGTATTGGATGTAAGTTTGAAGTGATTACAAAAGGTAATGAAAAGATGGTTATCGTTATTCATGATGATGGCCGAAGAGAAATGTACCATTTTGATGCTGATCATGAAGAGAGTATTTCAAGCGTCTCTCTTCGTGATTCTGAAGCGAGACAAATTGCAGCTATATTGGGCGGAATGGTATATAGGCCACAAGCTTTAGATACGATTGAAATGGCTTTTGAGGGATTATCAATTGAGTGGTTTAAGGTGGAAAATAATGCACCAGTTGTACAAAAAACAATTGGTAGTTTACATGTTCGAAACACATATAACGTAACGATTATTGCCATTTTGAAAAAGAATATGAAGAAGTTCTTTAATCCAGGCCCAGATTCTATCATTGAAGCTGGCGATATGCTCGTATTATCAGGTGAAAGACATGAAGTGAAAAGAATTATTAATGAGTTGCTTTCAGTAGGAGGGGATTCATAATCGATGGATACTTTAATCTTTGAAGTTGGAACTGCGTTAGTATTAGTCGCTTTTGCAGCTATTCTCGCTGCAAAGTTAAAGTTCTCGATTATTCCGTTTCTTATTATACTCGGTATGCTAGTGGGGCCTCATGCCCCAGATTTAGGGCTTATCGATTTAAGATTTATTGAAAGTGGAGAAGTTATTTCCTTCCTCGGCCGTGTTGGCGTCATATTCCTCCTATTTTACTTAGGTTTAGAATTCTCAATTAAAAAATTAATTAAATCAGGAAAATCAATTGCTTTTGGGGGAACTGTTCATATATCGCTTAATTTTATATTAGGTTTACTTTACGGATATATAATGGGTTTCCCCTTATTAGAAACATTAATTATTGCTGGGATCATAACAATTTCATCGAGTGCAATTGTTGCGAAAGTAATTGTTGATTTAAGAAGATCTGGTAATAAAGAGACGGAGCTAATTTTAGGAATCATTATGTTTGATGATATTTTTTTAGCGGTATATTTATCAGTCGTTTCAGGATTAGTACTTGGAGGGGCAACATCATTTGTAGGTGCTCTTACATCTATTTTAATCGCAGTAGGTTATATGCTACTATTCTTTGTAGTTGCTAGAAAAGCTACACGGTTTTTAAATAAAATGTTAGATATTTCGTCCAATGAAATTTTTATTATTGTAATATTCGCTATTTTGTTCTTTGTAGCAGGATTTTCAGAAACGATTCATGTTGCAGAGGCAATTGGAGCATTATTACTAGGACTCGTTTTTTCTGAAACAGAGCATAGTGATCGAATTGAACAGCTTGTCGTTCCGTTTCGTGATTTCTTTGGAGCTATATTCTTTTTCAGCTTCGGTTTAAGTATAGACCCATTTTCACTTGGCGGAGCAGTGTGGTTGGCATTAGGAGCAGTTTTCATTACTCTTATCGGTAATTTTACTGCTGGAATGGTTGCGGGGCGTAAAGCTGGGTTATCGCATAAGGCTTCTACGAATATCGGTTTAACACTTGTATCACGCGGAGAATTTTCTATTATCGTCGCGAATATTGGAATTGCGGGTGGCTTAATGGCAGCGATTAAACCGTTCTCAGCTTTGTATGTTTTAATATTAGCATCGTTAGGACCTTTGTTAACGAAAGAATCTGGGAGAATATACTCGCTACTAGATAAGGTGTTTAAATGGAGTGCTAAAGAACGTGTGAAGCGAGAAAAGGAAGTTGGATAGTACAAATAAGGGTAGACTGCATGAAAATTTCATGCAGTCTACCCTTTTATATATTGTTACTGTTGTCGTTTTTTGTCGGTAAGTCGATATATTTTAATAATCGCTGATATATTTGTAGTTGCGCCGATATATTCTGATAATCGCTGATATAATCCAAGAAGCAACCAATATAAATTCATTTACCGACGAACTATTATCTGAATTTCATCAACTATTAATCAGTTGCCTTCCTATTTAAAAACGACTACAATTTTACTGTTATATATATGAACGAAAAAAATAGAATAGGAGGGGAAGCTATGCCAAGGAAAGTATGGCTATTAGTAGCTGGGATGATTATTAATGTCACGGGTGCTTCTTTTTTATGGCCTTTTAATACAATTTATTTACATGATCACTTGGGAAAATCTTTATCTGTGGCCGGAATGGTATTAATGATCAACTCGCTTACTGGTGTAATCGGAAACTTGCTCGGCGGTGTTTTATTTGATAAATGGGGCGGTTATAAATCAACTTTAGTAGGGATAGTGATTACACTTGTATCAATTTTAGGTCTTGTGTTCTTCCACGGTTGGCCGTTATATGTTGTATGGCTAGCGTTAATCGGCTTCGGTTCTGGAATGGTCTTCCCATCGATGTATGCGATGGTTGGTACGGTTTGGCCAGAAGGCGGAAGACGGGCATTTAATGCGATGTACGTTGGACAAAATGTTGGTATTGCGATTGGAACAGCATGTGGTGGATTAGTTGCATCGTATCGTTTTGATTATATTTTCTTAGCGAACTTTATTTTATACTTTGTTTTCTTCTTAATTGCTTTTATTGGATTTCGTGGTATGGAAGACAAGAAGGAGCCAGGAGTACAAAAAGAAGTGGAAATGAAAAAAGGTTGGTCACTTACACCTGGATTTAAAGCACTTCTTATCGTGTGTGTAGCATATGCTTTATGCTGGGTTACATACGTACAGTGGCAAGGAGCGATTGCAACACATATGCAAGAATTGAATATTAGCCTTCGTCACTATAGTTTATTATGGACGATAAACGGAGCAATGATTGTTTGTGCACAGCCACTTGTTAGTATGCTAATTCGCTGGATGAAGCGTTCTTTAAAACAGCAAATTATGATTGGAATCTTCATTTTTGCAGCTTCATTCATTGTGTTAAGTCAAGCGCAACAATTTACGATGTTCCTCGTTGCGATGGTAACATTAACAATAGGTGAGTTATTTGTATGGCCTGCGGTTCCAACGATTGCAAATATACTTGCACCAAAAGATAAATTAGGGTTTTATCAAGGGGTTGTAAATAGTGCGGCGACTGTAGGGAAAATGTTCGGGCCGGTCGTTGGCGGAGCAATTGTGGATTTATACAATATGGAAGTATTGTTTATAGCAATCATGGTAATGCTTGTAGTAGCGCTTATAGCAACGAGCATTTATGATAAACGAGTAAAAGTAGAAGAAACAGTTGAAGAAAAAATTGCAGTTTAGTTTGACGGAACATGTAACATGTTTTAGAATATATTTAAATAAAACAACCTTTAGAACAAGGGAGATAGCTCGGCTGTCTTAAGATGAATTCGTTAGTTATTAAGAGTAACGATTAACCGAGAAGTCCTCGCTTTAAGTAAGCTCTTAAGAGATACTAGGTGAAGGATAGTTCACGTAACTTATATGTGTAATAACAGTGAGAAGGAGTAGTAGTAATAGAAGCTGGTTTAGAGAGTTGACGGTCGGTGCAAGTCAATCCACGTTTCGTTATGAACTCGCCTTTGAGTTGCAGTTGTGAAACTAATAGTAGCAATTGCCGTTAATCCACGTTACGGATCTAAGCGAATGTATATTTGTACATTAATTTAGGGTGGTACCGCGGGAATCTATAACCTCTCGTCCCTTTTTAGGGATGAGAGGTTTTTTGTATTTTGGGCGGTGAAAATAAATAGAATTTCAAGGAGGGTATCTCATGAGCTTTAATCATCAAGAAATTGAGAAGAAGTGGCAAGGGTACTGGGAAGAGAATAAAACATTCCGTACGCCAGATGAGACAGAAAAACCAAAATTTTATGCACTAGATATGTTCCCATATCCATCAGGTGCAGGCTTACACGTAGGACATCCAGAAGGTTATACAGCGACAGATATTTTATCTCGTATGAAGCGTATGCAAGGATATAACGTTCTTCATCCAATGGGATGGGATGCATTTGGTCTTCCAGCAGAGCAATATGCACTTGATACTGGAAACAGCCCAGCTGAATTTACAGAGCATAATATTAATACGTTCCGTAACCAAATTAAATCATTAGGTTTCTCTTACGATTGGGACCGTGAAGTAAATACAACAGATCCAAACTACTATAAGTGGACGCAATGGATCTTCCTAAAACTATTTGAAAAAGGCTTAGCTTACGTTGATGAAGTACCTGTAAACTGGTGCCCAGCACTTGGTACAGTACTTGCAAACGAAGAAATCATTGACGGTAAGAGTGAGCGTGGTGGACATCCAGTTGAGCGTCGTCCGATGAGACAGTGGATGTTAAAAATTACAGCTTACGGAGATCGTCTATTAGAAGATCTAGATGAGCTTGATTGGCCTGAAAGCTTAAAAGATATGCAACGTAACTGGATCGGTCGTTCTGAAGGTGCAGAAGTACACTTCAACATCGATGGTACAGACGAGAAATTCACAGTTTTCACAACGCGCCCTGATACATTATTTGGTGCAACATACTGTGTACTAGCTCCAGAACATGCACTTGTTGCAGAAATTACAACAGCAGAACAAAAAGAAGCGGTAGAAGCTTACATTAACGCTGTAAAAATGAAGAGTGATCTAGAGCGTACAGAACTTGCGAAAGAAAAAACTGGTGTATTCACTGGTGCTTACGCAGTTAACCCAGTAAACGGTGAGAAATTACCAATCTGGATTGCTGACTATGTTCTTGCAACTTACGGAACAGGTGCTGTAATGGCAGTTCCAGCTCACGATGAGCGTGACTATGAATTCGCATCAGTATTTAATCTTCCAATGAAGGAAGTTGTAAAAGGCGGAGATATTACGAAAGAAGTGTACACAGGTGATGGTGCACACGTAAACTCAGCATTCCTTGATGGTTTAAATAAAGAAGAAGCAATCGCAAAAATGATTGAATGGCTTGAAGTAACGAGCGCAGGAAATCAAAAAGTAACGTACCGTCTACGTGACTGGTTATTCAGCCGTCAACGTTACTGGGGTGAGCCAATTCCAGTAATTCACTGGGAAGATGGTACAATGACAGCTGTGAAAGAAGAGGAATTACCATTAGTTCTTCCGAAAACAGAAAACATCCGTCCTTCAGGTACAGGTGAATCACCACTTGCTAACATTGACGAGTGGGTAAATGTTGTTGATCCTGAGACTGGTAAAAAAGGTCGTCGTGAAACAAATACAATGCCGCAATGGGCTGGTAGCTGTTGGTATTACCTACGTTACATCGATCCAAACAATAGCGAAGCACTTGTAGATCCTGAAAAAGTAAAACAATGGCTTCCAGTTGATATTTATATCGGTGGTGCAGAGCACGCTGTACTTCACTTACTATATGCTCGTTTCTGGCATAAAGTATTATACGATATCGGTGTAGTTCCAACGAAAGAACCGTTCCAACAATTATTCAACCAAGGTATGATTCTAGGTGAAAACAACGAGAAAATGAGTAAATCAAAAGGTAACGTTGTAAACCCTGATGATATCGTAGCAAGCCACGGTGCAGATACACTTCGTCTATACGAAATGTTCATGGGACCATTAGATGCTTCAATCGCTTGGTCTGAAAATGGTCTTGACGGAGCTCGTCGTTTCCTAGACCGCGTATGGCGTCTATTCGTTCAAGATAACGGTGAATTAAGTGAGAAAATTACTGACGCACCAAATAAAGAGCTTGAAAAAGCTTACCATCAAACAGTGAAGAAAGTAACAGAAGACTATGCAGAGCTTCGCTTCAACACAGCGATTTCTCAAATGATGGTATTCATCAACGATGCATACAAAGCTGAAACACTTCCAAGAGAATATGTAGAAGGTTTCGTAAAAATGATTGCACCAGTTGCACCTCATATCGGGGAAGAGCTATGGAGCAAACTTGGATACAATGAAACAATCACATATGCAAGCTGGCCAACATTTGATGAGTCTAAACTTGTAGAAGATGAAGTTGAAATCGTTGTTCAAGTTATGGGTAAAGTTCGCGCAAAACTAACAATGAGTAAAGACGCATCAAAAGAAGAAATGGAACAACTTGCACTTGAAGCAATTCAAGACCAAATTGAAGGGAAAACAGTTCGTAAAGTAATTGTTGTTCCTGGAAAACTTGTTAACGTTGTTGCAAACTAAATCATTTGAAAAAGCTCAGAGCGTTTATGTTCTGAGCTTTTTTGTATAGAAAATAATCTCAGGGTCACCTTCATCTAAGTTTTCAACTATTCCGCTACGTATAAAACCATTCGAGTTAAATACTTTCTGCATACTTTCATTCGATTCGTTCGTTGAAGAAAATATTTTTTGAGTAGGAGAATGACTTAACATATATGAGATTAACGAGCTTGCATAGCCTTGCCTTCTTTTAGTTGGTGAAACAATGATTAATGAGAGGAAAGTACAACCAAAGAAATTTGTATCGTATGTTAGAAAGCCAGAGATAGAATTTTCTTCTGTTACAATGATGCATCTGCCTTCACGGATAGTGTGCTTAATATAATTTCGTCTACTATCGTTTCCAATTACGTCAATATCTATATGGACGATTGAATCTAAATCATTGATAGAAGCCTTTGTTACATTCTTCAATATAAATACCTCCTAGAAAAAATATTCAGTTAATTAATTTTATCATGAATGAAGAAAAAGAAGCGGAATTCTAGTGCAGACAAACACCTATTCTTCTATAGGAAATATGATAAAAAAGGTAGGCTAAATTGAGTAGAAGAGGTGAAAGGAATGAAAGGGATGGACAATAATGCACCACATGGTTTCTTCGGGAGTGGATCGGATAGTTATGAACAAATGATGTTAATGGGAGGAGGACAACAAGGATACGGTGGAATTCCGAGCTGGATGGGCGGAACACCTGGAGGGTTTTCTACATCAGTAGCGGGTGTACAAACTGGAATTCCAACATTAACAGGAGGATTTCCATCATCGGTAGCCGGAGTGCAAACTGGAATCCCAACATTTGTTGGCGGAGCAGCGGGAGGAGTACCAGTAGGCGTACCAACTGCATTTCCATCTTTCGTTGGAGGAGTACAGACAGGATTTCCTGTACCGGGAGTAGGTGTTGTAGCAGGAGGAGTAGGTGGATATCCGCAAGTAGTTCACGGCTACCATGGTCATCATCACCACCATCAAGGTCAACATGGCCATCATGGACATCACCACCATCAAGGTCAACACGGCCATCATGGACATCACCACCATCAAGGTCAACACGGCCATCATGGTCATCACCACCATCAAGGTCAACACGGCCATCATGGTCATCACCATCATCAAGGTCAACATGGTCATCAGGGGCAACAAGTACATCACCACGGTCACCACCACATTCATCCGCAAGCTGTTCTTTATCAAACTCACCAAGGCCAACATGGTCACCATGGACATCACCACCAAGGCCAACATCATGGACACCAAGGTCACCACCATCACCAAGGTCATCAAGGCCAACACGGTCATCATGGGCACCAAGGCCAACATCATGGACACCAAGGTCAACATCATGGACACCAAGGTCAACAGCACCAACAGCACCAACAATATCAGCAATATCAACAACAACAACAATCTTCTCCTTGGACAGGTGGAATTGGAGCAGGAGGAGCAGGGGCAGCAGCAGGAGCAGCTAGTATTAGTGGAGCAGCAGGACACGCAGGGCACGTGGGTCATTAATGATTGGCAGAAAAAAAGCCATAATAAAAAACTGCTAGGAAATCCTAGCAGTTTTTTTCAGCTTCTTGACGCTGACGTTCAATTTCAGCACGAAGTTGTGGTTCCGGTGCTTGCCAGCCTTCTGGCTTTAGAATCTTACCGTCGCCTTCACGGAATCGAGGCTTCCCATCAGGGAATAGTTTTGCCATGTTGGCGTTGTTTACAATTTCGAATCCTTTATCTGGACGTACGCCCATTTCTGCAAACGTTCCGAATGCAAAGTAAATAAGGTCAATCAGTGCATCGTATTGATCTTCAACAGTCGTTGCCTCTAGAAATTCTTCTAGTTCTTCCTGCATAAAACTTGCACGGATTTTTGCACGCTCTTCTGTTAATTTTGTTGGAGTATTTGTCACAGGATGTCCGAATACTTCATGCATTTTCGCAACAAGTTCGTATCCTTTATCTAAACCTTTTTCGTTTGTCATGTTGTTTCATCCTTTCTTACGTTATGCCGAAGTTTATTGTAACATAAGGTGATTATGAAATGAAAAGAACATCTTATCGAAATAAGATGTTCGCTCGTTATTCTTCTTTTTTTATTAAAAGCGATGAAATAAGATCGATGCCAAAAATACCGACGAGTAACATTGGTATAACGACAAGTAAGTAACGTGTGAAGGAAACATTTTTTAAGTATGTATGAGCAAATAAAAAGACGCCGAGAAATAAAATACCATTTAAAATAGGCTTTACTAATTTTTTAGACATAAGCTCCCCCATAAATATCTTCTCTCTCTATTTGATAATAAAAAACTCCTCTCTCCGTTGTATCATGCTGGAGAGAGGAGTTCAATCATTTCTCATTCAATAACACCAGAATTTGTAATATTTACGGTGTATTTTATATGAACCGGAACATCTTTATACATTTGTCTCCATTCTTCTAATTTGAATGGGCGATAATGTTGTTTATACTTTGCACCTAGCCCGAGAGGATCGACGCCTAAAGATTTAAATTGCTTAATTAACTTAGCAGCTTGTTTATCTAATTGTTTTTGTACATCTTTTTCAATGTTTTTTGTGTTCTTGTTATTTTCTAAGTTAATTTGTTTTGATAGTTCTTGAATACGTGCATCAAGACGAACGTGAATGAAAAAAGAAGGCTTTCCGTTTTTAATTTTTATATCGTAAGTTGGAACAGAACGAATATTATTAATCATTACGTACGCAGAATCTGTTTTAAATTCATGTGAATCTAATTTATGTTTCTCTAATAGTCCTTTAAATATGAACATATCTTTTTCCGCAATTTTACCGATATATTTATCCTTTTTAAAAAGGCCAATTCCGGTAATTTTTATTTTATCACCATGCTTCTTTAGAATGGGAATATAGTAGTCTTTTCCTTCTTGATAATAGCGAAATGCTCCTATATGTAGATTATCCGCTGGTAAAGGTCCGGTCTCCATGTTATGTTCTAGCAATTTTTTTATATAAATTGCAACGTTGTATGAAGTCGAATATTTGCCTTTTAAAAGTTCAGTACCATTCCCATCTAATAAAGCAGCATATAAAGCGTTCCCTATATTCACATCTCGGAGTAATGTATCGAATGAAGTAGACATTCCTGTTTTGGCAAGTCTTATCGTATATAGAGCGACACGCATTTGTCCACTAGCAAAAGGTTGAGAAGACTCTAAAGATGTGTCTGCTTTTACTTGTTTTACCGCATTTGCACTGCCTTCAAAAACTTGAACTTTATTTCCTTTTTTTTGAATGGGACAAACGAATGTCACTTTTACTTTATTATCTTTTGCAACGTCAAATACGGATCCTTGAATAAGTTGTACATCGTCGATAATATTTTTTTGTAAACATCCAATTAGACTGAAGAATGTTATACAAGAAATAAGTATTAATTTGCTTGTGCTTTTGATTTTTTCCATTTTCTTTTCACCCACACAATAATAAATAGGATTGGGATGTATACATAAATGAGCCAAAAACTAACCTTTGATACATTACTAATAAAGTTATTAATATCGTGTCTGTTTGTTAAAAGTTGCGAAACAATGAGAGTGATAAAGATAAAAGCAATTAAAACACCCCTTTGTTTTACACGGAATATTTCATGAGTTGCTCTCATTGACGCCCATAAAGGGAGGATAAAACTTGAAATAATAACGAGTGCATAGCCTGAAATTGCAATATATTCGAGTCTTTCTATAAATGGTAATTGAATAACTTGGGTCATAGAAAGTTGGGCCCATATCGTTTTTAACAATTGTTTTTCACTAAAAAATGCAAAGGCTAAAAGGGTGCTAAATAAATATAGAAGATTTGAAAATAGTGCTCCAAACTGAGCGTATTTATGAGATTGCATAGGCTTTTTCACAAATGGATACACCATGAGGTAAATCTCAAAACCGGTCATACTGTAGATTGACAGTTGAGCGGATTTTAAAATGTCTGAAAAAGAATGTGTGAATATAGGTAGTAAATTATCCCAATGTGAATATTTCAAAACGAATAAGCTTAGAAATAAATATCCTAATGTACCACCAACAGAGATGACGCAAATACCGGTAATTACACGAAATCCAGAAGAGATAATGTAATAGCTAACTAAGCATAAAAAGAGTGTTAACATAAAGGTAGAAGCGGTAGGAAACATCCATACTTGAATAATTTCAACATATGTTCGGATGACTGAAATACTAACGATTAAAAAATAAGCCATAAAGATGATGCTAATGCCATTTCCTAGCCATTTTCCAAATGTTTGCCGATGTAAATCAACTAAATTCCCATTTGTTTCTTTTAATAAGACATACATCATCCATATAAGAATGTGGATTAAAATTCCTGTGATTATAACTCCCATCCATCCGTCGTATCCAGCGGCCTTTGCGATGATTCGAGCGAAGCCGAGAACGCCAGCACCGAACTGTGCACCGTGAATTAAGAAGAAAACAAAGATAGGAGATATTTGATATTTTTCTTGAACTTTACTCATCGAATGCACCTCATTTCTTAATCATCAAAGTCTGATCTATGCTTTGTTGAAATTCCTTTCGCTGCTTTTTTTACATGTTGTGGCCTTGCTTGTACATCTCTTGTATCAATCATTGTTAAAGGAAAACGAATCCAAGAATCTTTAACAGATTGTTGTCTTGTTGGATAAAATAAAGCGTACGGCTTGCGTAAAGAAGTGAGTCTAAATAGATGGGTAAATAAAAAGATAAATCCAAGTGAAATCCCGAAAAGTCCTCCTATTTCTGCAAATATGAGAAACGGGAAACGTAGTAATCGAACCGCATTACCCATTTTATAAATAGGTGTAATAAAGGAAGCGAGTGCTGATAGTGCAACGATAATTAATAAAATGTTACTCGTTAAACCTGCTTGTACAGATGCTTGTCCGATTACGATACCCCCTACGATACCGAGCGTTTGACCAACTTTCATCGGTAACCTCGCGCCAGCTTCTCTCAGTAAGTCGATCGCAAGTTCTAAAAAGAGTGCTTCAATTAAAGGTGGGAATGGTACTTGTGCTCTTGATAAAATTAAGGTTTCAAGTAAATCACTTGGAATAAGTTCATAATGATAATTTAAAACTGCAACGTATAACGGTGTAGCGCAAATTGAAAATAGAACGGCAATTAATCTTAAAATCCTTGAAAATGTAGCGTACATCCAGGAGACGTTATAGTCTTCTGGTGAAATGAAAAAATCAAAATAGGATACGGGTGTTAGTAAAACACTTGGAGAACCATCAACAAAAATAGCGATTTTTCCATCAATTAGTGCTTTTGTAACTCTATCAGTACGTTCTGTATTGATATAGAGAGGGAAAATCGATTTTTCACCCATTAATTCTTGTAAATAAGCACTATCATTAATTTGATCATATTCAAGAGCGCGTAATGACTCTTCTAGAAAATCTACATTATCTTTTTCAGCAAGGTTGTCTAAATACATCATGACAACTTTTGTTTTGGAAAACTCGCCGATAATCATTTCTTTTGTTTGTAAATCTAAAACAGGAAGACGTTTTCGAACTAAATTAATGTTTGTATCAATATCCTCTACGAAACCTTCTTGCGGACCAATAACAGTTGATTCGTTTAAAGGAGGGGTTGGTGCACGATAATTATCAATTGCAATGTTTGCAAGCATACATTTTTGATCTTGCTGATTCAATTGAATAATCGCATGCCCCTTTAAAACCATATCCTCAATTTTTTGTAAGTCGTTCGTAATTGTAATGCCGCTCATCGGGATATGTTCCTTAAGCTCTTCTAGTGATGCGTTAGGTCGTTCTAAAAGAGTGGGCATTAAATACTTTTGTAATTTTTCTCCATCAAGTGAAGGGCGATAGTAAGAAATCCAATAAGGCATCGTTTCATCGTCGGATGTATGATAATTTACAAAATCACTAGACTTTTTCAGCTTCTCTATTAAATTTTGTAAAGAATGAATACGATCTTTTTCTGGTTTTGTAAAGTCATAAATACTATTACCTCCAGAGCTTTGTTGCTTACTTTGAGAAGGTTCATCTTGCTTAGCGTTTTGCTGTTTATCTTGAAACGAATCACCTTGTTTAGCACTTTGTTGTTTATCTTGAGACGAATCATCTTTTGTTGCTTATCTTGAGACGAATCATCTTGTTTAGCACTTTGTTGCCTATCTTGAGAGGAATCATCCTGTTTAGCGTTTTGTTGCTTATCCTGAGAAGGGTCATTTTGTTTAGCACTTTGCTGCTTATCCTGAGACGAATCATTTGTTGCTTATCCTGAGAGGAATCATCTTGTTTAGCGTTTTGTTGCTTATCCTGAGAGGAATCATCTTGTTTAGCACTTTGTTGCTTATTCTGAGAAGAATCTTTTTGCTCGTTATTTTTACCTTTATTATGTTTCATACTTCTAGTCTGTTCTTTGTTATCATCCTCTTGATTGTTAGAATGCTGCTCCTGATTATCTGTTTCGTTTGCTTCTGGTTTATTTGATTTTTTTTTCTTACGTAACCAATTCCAAATCATATGTACGCCCTCTTTAATCTTGTAATATAGTGCTATTTTGTGGCTAATTTTGTATATTATTCATTTATTTATGAAAAGAAGAAGGAGATTAGTTTGCATAGAAAAAAAACTTTAGTAAGCAGTTCATACTATAACGGGGAGAGGGAGAGTCTGTGCAAATTGTAAAAAAGGAGAAGTTTGTTTTAAAAGGGTTTACGTTTGAAAATGGCAGAGAAATTCCTGTTCAAATGGGATACGAGACATATGGCACTTTAAATAGAGAAAGGTCAAATGTGATTTTGGTTTGTCATTATTTTAGTGCAACAAGTCATGCGGCAGGAAAATATACAGTGCATGATGAGGAGTCTGGTTGGTGGGATGGGCTAATTGGACCTGGAAAAGCAATTGATACAAATAAGTATTTTGTTATATGTACGGATAATCTTTGTAATGTGCAGGTGAGGAATCCATATGTAATTACAACAGGACCGAAATCAATTAATCCAGAAACTGGAGAAGAATATGCTATGGATTTTCCGATTTTTACATTTCTTGATGTAACTTGTGTGCAATATGAGTTAATAAAAGGTATGGGAATTTCAAGGTTACACGCTGTAATCGGACCGTCGGCGGGGGGGATGATTGCACAACAATGGGCGGTTCACTATCCACATATGGTAGAGCGGATGATTGGCGTTATTACGAACCCACAAAATCCAATTATTACGTCAGTAAACGTAGCGCAAAATGCGATTGAAGCAATTCAACTGGATCCAAGTTGGAAAGAGGGGAAATATGGAGAACAGCAGCCGATAAAGGGGCTTCATTTAGCAAATAGAATGATGTTTATGAACGCGTTTGATGAGCATTTTTATGAAATGGCATTTCCTCGTAATAGTATAGAGATAGAACCTTATGAAAAGTTTGCTACACTAACATCATTTGAAAAAGAAATAAATAAAGCGACATATAGAAGTATGGAGTTAGTAGATGCAAATTCATGGATATATACTGCGAAGGCAGTTTTATTGCATGATATTGCACATGGGTTTTCTTCACTAGAAGAATCTCTTTCTAACATAGAAGCGAATGTACTTATGATTCCGTGTAAACAAGATTTGCTTCAGCCGTCTCGTTATAATTATAAAATGGTTGATATTTTGCAAAAACAAGGAAAATATGCGGAAGTATATGAGATAGAAAGTATAAATGGGCATATGGCAGGAGCATTGGATATTCATTTATTCGAAAAGAAAGTTTATGAATTTTTGAATCGGAAAGTATCTAGTTTTGTGTAGAAGGAAAATGATGGGGAAAAGGTGCAGTGTTTGAAGTAGGCACCTTTTTTCACATGATTTGTAGACGGAAAATATATGTAGCAATTGCTATACCGAAAAACGCTATGCTAAGCAATAGAAATAAGAATGACATTTCTTGTGGCGATTTTATCTTTTTATTATTTTTCATACTAAGTACAATAATTGCAGCGAGTAAGAACACAATGCCTATAATGAAAAGAAAAAGCGTCATTTTAATCGACTCCTTTCATAAAACAAGTATATTGAGGATACAATGTGCTAGTTATGTTTGTAAAGAATAAGTTTTACGAGAAAATTGAGAAATAGCTTTTCGATTCTTTGCGTTCTTTCTTTTGCATGCTAAAATTGGTAGAGAATGTTTGTGAAAAAGAAACTAAAGGTTTTATTGTATATAAGGAGGAACTACATATGACAGAAGTTAAAACAATTACTACAGAAGAGGTGCAAGAGCGTTTAGAAAATGGAGAAACGTTATTTTTAGTAGATGTAAGAGAAGATGAAGAAGTAGCGGCAGGAAAGATTCCAGAAGCTGTACATATTAAAATGGGCGATATCCCACATAAAGTAGATTTCTTTAATAAAGAGAATGAATATATCTTTATTTGTCGTTCAGGAATGCGCAGTGAAAATGTATGTCATTATTTAAATGAACAAGGGTTTAAAACAGTGAACATGGTTGGCGGTATGCTTCAATATGAAGGTGAAACGAAATAGTTAATTGAAAAAAACTTGAAACGAGTCTGTTTCAAGTTTTTTTCTTTTGCATACAGTATAAAAAAGGAGGAGGGGTAAATGGGGATTAATTTGCGTAAAGTAAAAATTATTAATAATACAGGAGCTGTTAATGTCGGTGACTGTTATGATCTCTCACCTTTAGCTGTAGCAAAAGTATATGCAGGTGCTGGAGGATCAAGTGCGGCTATTTTTTTAAATGGAAAAAGGCAGCCAGAAGCGGTCATTAGAACATCAGTATTTCTTCCGCCTTTGGCAACGAGTACACGTACGTTAGGTTCATAGAGGAAAGGTAGAGTGTAATTATGCCTGCTCATATAAAAGAGTTTGTTATTGTGAATAACACTGGAAATATATTTACCGGTGATAATTTGAGTGACACTTCATTTACTGCTTCGAAATCATATAGTGGTTCAATGGGGTGTACTTGGATTGATGTTGTTACAGTAATAGGGACGGAGACGAAGCTTTGTTTACAGCCGGGAGATTCGGTGACGACGACGTATACAAGGGGCACTCCTGCTGGTACTGTAACAGGAGCAAATATGGGGCAAAATGTAAATACATCGAGTATAGCGCAAGCTGTCCCTAATACAGATAATATGGATTCAATTGCAGGACTCCCTTAAGAAATTAAGGGAGTTTTTATTATTTAAAATAAAAATAGTCTTGGAAATTATTTTTGTAAATAGATTAAGAAGAGGCTTATTTATTATGAAAAAGATGGTTTGTAGGTGGTGAAAGTGTGAAGAATCGTGATAATAATCGGAAGCAAAATTCGTTAAGCTCTAATTTTAGAATTCCACCCGAACTTATTGGGCCTACTTTCCCCCCTGTTCCAACTGGGTTTACAGGTATAGGGATTACTGGTCCAACCGGTCCACAAGGCCCAACAGGACCTCAAGGACCAAGAGGATTACAAGGTCCGATGGGGGAGATGGGCCCGACAGGACCTCAAGGTGTGCAAGGGATACAAGGATCAGTTGGGCCAATAGGTGCAACTGGACCAGAAGGACAGCAGGGCCCACAAGGATTGAGAGGACCACAAGGAGAAACTGGAGCGACAGGACCTCAAGGGGTGCAAGGGTTACAAGGTCCGATTGGTCCAACGGGAGCGACTGGGGCACAAGGTATACAAGGGATACAGGGATTACAGGGGCCAATTGGAGCGACGGGACCTGAGGGACCTCAAGGAATACAAGGCGTCCAAGGGTTACCGGGTGTAACTGGTCCACAAGGAATACAAGGAGCACAAGGGATACAAGGAACACAAGGACCGAGTGGAAATACAGGTGCAACCGGAGCAACTGGTCAGGGGATAACAGGCCCGACTGGAATAACAGGTCCAACTGGGATAACTGGACCATCTGGAGGACCTCCTGGTCCGACGGGGCCGACTGGTGCGACAGGTCCGGGCGGTGGACCGAGTGGAAGTACAGGTGCGACTGGAGCAACTGGGAATACTGGAGCTACAGGAAGTACAGGGGTAACAGGAGCAACGGGAAGTACAGGTCCGACTGGAAGCACGGGAGCACAGGGCTTGCAAGGAATCCAAGGGATTCAAGGGCCAATTGGGCCAACAGGTCCAGAAGGTCCGCAGGGTATTCAAGGTATTCCTGGTCCGACGGGAGTAACTGGTGAACAAGGAATACAAGGAGTTCAAGGTATTCAAGGGGCAACGGGAGCAACAGGAGATCAAGGTCCACAAGGTATACAGGGGGCTATAGGGCCTCAAGGGGCAACAGGGGCAACAGGAGATCAAGGTCCACAAGGAATACAAGGAGTACCAGGGCCATCAGGAGCAACAGGGCCACAGGGAGTTCAAGGGATACAAGGTCCGATGGGTGATATAGGACCAACAGGTCCAGAAGGCCCAGAGGGACTTCAGGGGCCGCAAGGAATTCAAGGTGTGCCAGGTCCAGTTGGAGCGACGGGTCCAGAGGGTCCTCAGGGGATACAAGGTATTCAAGGACCGGTAGGAGCAACAGGTCCACAAGGTCCACAAGGAATACAGGGAATACAAGGTGTGCAAGGGATAACGGGAACAACTGGAGTACAAGGAGCAACTGGAATTCAAGGGATACAAGGGGAAATAGGAGCAACGGGTCCAGAGGGTCCCCAAGGAGTGCAAGGTGCTCAAGGGGAGATTGGTCCAACAGGTCCGATGGGTCCCCAAGGTGTGCAAGGAGTACAAGGAATTCAAGGAGCGACGGGCGCACAAGGAGTGCAAGGTCCACAGGGAATTCAAGGAATCCAAGGTCCGACGGGGGCAACAGGAGATACGGGAGCAACTGGGGCGACAGGGGAAGGCACTACAGGTCCAACAGGAGTAACCGGTCCAACAGGGGTAACAGGACCATCTGGAGGACCAGCAGGACCGACTGGCCCAACGGGGCCATCAGGTCCGGCGGGAGTAACAGGTCCATCTGGTGGACCACCTGGCCCGACAGGAGTAACCGGGGCGACAGGAGTAACAGGAGATACTGGGGCGACAGGCTCAACTGGAGTGACAGGAGCGACAGGAGAAACGGGAGCAACCGGAGTGACGGGTTTGCAAGGTCCGCAAGGAATCCAAGGTGTGCAGGGAGAGATAGGTCCGACGGGTCCCCAAGGTGTTCAAGGTCCCCAAGGAATTCAAGGAGTAACGGGGGCCACTGGAGATCAAGGTCCGCAAGGGATTCAAGGCCCACAAGGCGACATAGGTCCAACCGGCCCACAAGGAATTCAAGGCCCACAAGGTTCTCAAGGAATCCAAGGAGCGACAGGGGGAACAGGAGCACAAGGTCCACAGGGAATCCAAGGTCCGCAAGGTGACATAGGTCCGACTGGGCCACAAGGTCCAACTGGAATCCAAGGGATACAAGGAGAAATAGGTCCAACAGGTCCAGAAGGCCCAGAAGGACTTCAGGGCCCGCAAGGAATACAAGGTGTTCAAGGGCCAGTTGGAGCAACGGGTCCAGAGGGTCCTCAGGGGATACAAGGCATTCAAGGACCGGTAGGAGCAACAGGCCCACAAGGTCCACAAGGAATACAGGGAATCCAAGGTGTGCAAGGGATAACGGGAGCAACTGGAGCACAAGGAGCAACTGGAATTCAAGGGATACAAGGGGAAATAGGAGCAACCGGTCCAGAGGGCCCCCAAGGAGTGCAAGGTATACAAGGGGTGATTGGTCCAACCGGTCCGATGGGGACACAGGGAGTGCAAGGAATTCAAGGGATTCAAGGAGCAACAGGTGCACAAGGAGTGCAAGGCCCACAAGGAATTCAAGGGATACAAGGTCCGACGGGAGCAACAGGAGATACGGGGGCAACCGGAGCGACGGGAGAAGGAACTACCGGTCCAACAGGAGTAACCGGTCCAACAGGGGTGACTGGTCCGTCAGGAGGACCAGCAGGACCGACCGGCCCAACGGGGCCATCAGGTCCGACAGGAGTGACAGGTCCATCAGGTGGACCACCTGGCCCGACAGGAGCAACAGGTGCGACAGGAGTAACAGGAGTAACAGGAGATACCGGGGCGACAGGCTCAACTGGAGTGACAGGAGCGACAGGAGCAACGGGAGCAACCGGAGTGACGGGTTTACAGGGCCCGCAAGGAATCCAAGGTGTTCAAGGAGAGATAGGTCCAACCGGTCCACAGGGTATTCAAGGTCCTCAAGGAATCCAAGGAGTAACGGGGGCAACCGGAGCACAAGGTCCCCAAGGAATTCAAGGCCCACAAGGCGACATAGGTCCAACCGGCCCGCAAGGAATTCAAGGTCCACAAGGTCCTCAAGGAATCCAAGGAGCGACAGGAGCAACAGGAGCACAAGGCCCACAGGGAATCCAAGGTCCACAAGGTGACATAGGTCCGACCGGCCCACAAGGCCCGCAAGGAATTCAAGGCCCGCAAAATTCAAGGCCCGCAAGGAATCCAAGGTCCAACGGGGGCTACAGGAGCAACCGGTTCACAAGGCCCAACTGGAGATACAGGTCCAACCGGAGCTGGAGCCACTGGAGCGACCGGGGCGACTGGAGTTAGTACAACTGCAACATATGCATTTGCGAATAATACATCAGGAACCGCTATTTCTGTTTTATTAGGTGGCACGAATGTACCATTACCGAACAATCAAAATATTGGTCCAGGAATTACTGTTAGTGGAGGAAATACTGTATTTACAGTTGCGAATGCAGGGAATTATTATATAGCTTATACAATTAATCTAACGGCAGGATTACTTGTAAGTTCTCGTATAACTGTAAATGGCAGTCCGCTTGCGGGAACGATAAATGCTCCGACAGTTGCTACTGGTTCATTTAGTGCAACAATAATTGCTAACTTGCCTGCTGGAGCTGCTGTTAGCTTACAGTTATTTGGAGTAGTTGCAATAGCTACATTATCTACAGCAACGCCAGGGGCTACCCTGACTATTATTAGATTAAGTTAATAAGCAGAGAACCTTGAAGCTTTTATGTTTCAAGGTTTTTTTATCTTTGTATTTGTAAGTAAACCTCGTTAACCAGGGGGAGTGAATCCCCTCTAATTATTTAAAGTTTCACTTTATTCACTTGAGCAAAAACATCGCAGTTCGAAAATATATTATAATAGAATGAAAAGAAAGAAATTTGGCAGAAAGGGAGGGTGGCGATGCAGGAGATGGTTAAAGATTTTTTTGGACGCCCACTTCAAGATTTACGTATATCTGTCATTGATCGTTGCAATTTTAGATGTACATATTGTATGCCAGCGGAAATATTTGGGCCAGAATATGCTTTTTTGAAAGACGAGTTTTTACTAACTTTTGATGAAATTGAGCGTTTGGCAAAATTATTTGTTAGCATCGGTGTACGGAAAATTAGACTTACTGGCGGTGAGCCACTGCTTCGTAAAGATTTAACAAAACTTATTGCACGTCTTGTGAAAATTGATGGGCTAATAGATATAGGGTTAACGACAAATGCTATTCATTTAACGAAACAAGCGAAGGCATTAAAAGAAGCTGGATTACATAGAGTGAATGTTAGTTTAGATGCGATAGATGATGACATATTTAAGAATATTAATGGTCGAAATATTAATACGAAACCGGTAATTAAGGGAATTATAGCAGCTAAAGAGGCGGGCTTGGAAGTAAAGGTAAATATGGTTGTGAAAAAAGGGATGAACGATCATCAAGTACTACCGATGGCTGCGTATTTTAAAGAGCAAGGAATCACGCTTCGGTTTATTGAGTTTATGGATGTTGGTAGTACAAATGGGTGGAATTTTGATCAAGTCGTTACAAAACGAGAATTGATTGAGATGATTCATAAGGTGTATCCGCTTGAGCCAGCTGAAGCGCATTACTTTGGTGAAGTTGCGAAGCGATATCGGTACGTTGGAACAAATGTTGAAGTTGGTTTTATTACATCTGTTTCTGAGTCATTTTGTGTCTCTTGTACGAGGGCGAGAATTTCGGCAGATGGAAAGTTTTATACGTGCTTATTTGCGACAGAGGGTTTGGATGTAAGAGAACTTCTTAGAGGAAATCTTTCGGATGAGGAGTTATTAAGTGTTATACAAGATGTATGGATGAATAGAAAAGATAGGTATTCGGATGAACGAACAGAAGAAAGTGCAAAAAATCGTCCGAAAATCGAAATGTCTTATATAGGAGGATAAGAAAGGGGGGGATCGCATGCAGGAGCGATATTCAAGACAAATATTATTTTCTGGTGTTGGAGAAGAAGGACAGAGAAAAATAAGAGAGAAGCATGTGCTTATTATTGGTGCTGGTGCTCTCGGTGCGGCAAATGCAGAAGCGATTGTTAGAGCGGGTGTTGGAAAAGTAACGATTGCTGATCGTGATTATGTAGAATGGAGTAATTTACAAAGACAACAACTATATACAGAAGAAGATGCAAAGCAGTATAAACCGAAGGCGGTAGCGGCAGCAGAGCATTTAAGAGCGATTAATTCTGAAGTGGAAATAAATCCGGTTGTGACAGATGTAACGGTGCAAGAAATGGAAGAATTAGTGAATGATGTAGATTTAATATTAGATGCGACAGATAATTTTGAAACGCGTCTTCTCATTAATGATATTTCACAAAAGTATAATATTCCGTGGATATATGGTGGGTGCGTTGGAAGCTACGGAGTAACGTATACAATTTTACCAGGGAAAACACCGTGTTTTCGCTGTTTAATGGAGCATCCGGCGAGCGGAGCAACATGTGACACAGCTGGTATTATACAACCGGCAGTACAATTAGTAGTTGCGCATCAAACTACGGAAGCGCTGAAAATATTAGTAGAAGACTACGGAGCGCTTCGTGAAACGATGTTATCATTTGATCTTTGGAATAATCAACAGATGGCATTTAAAGTGAATAGGCAGAAAAAAGATACTTGTTTATCTTGCGGAAGGTTACGTACATATCCGAGTTTAACATTTGAAGCACAAACGAAAACAGAAGTGTTATGTGGGCGAAATACAGTGCAAATTCGTCCAGGTGTGCGGAAGAATTTTAATTTGGAAGAAATTAAAAAGCGCTTACAAAGAAGCGTAGAGATAAAGGCGACACCTTATTTATTGTCGTTTCCGGTAGAAGAATATCGTTTTGTTTTATTTACAGATGGCAGAGCTTTCATTCATGGGACGAATGATATAAATGTAGCGAAAAGTTTATATGCAAGATATATAGGTTGAACCTAAAGGGAATCCTTTAGGTTCAACGGAGAAAGGATTATGAATTTCTCGTATAATCTCCACTTTTTCCGCCTGTTTTTTCAAGTAAGTAGGTTTCGCCGATAATCATACCTTTATCGACAGCTTTACACATATCATACACAGTAAGAGCGGTAGCCGAAGCAGCTGTTAAAGCTTCCATTTCAACACCGGTGCTACCTTCTGTTTTAACTTTTACTTCAATGAGTAAACGATATTGTTCTTCTGATTGTTTCCAATCGAAAGAAACGTCAACACCTTTTAATAGTAAAGGATGGCACATTGGGATAATATCAGAAGTTCGTTTCGCAGCCATAATGCCTGCGATTTGCGCAACTGCTAATACGTCACCTTTCCCAATTTCATTGTGAGAGATTTTATCGTAAATTTCTTTCGTAACGACAATGCTAGAGCACGCAATTGCTGTTCGAACGGTTGCTTTTTTGTCACTTATATCAACCATCTTCGCGCGTCCTTGGTCATTAAAGTGTGTAAATGAAGACATGGAATTCCTCCTTGAAGTAATTTCTATTGAATATATAAAGTTTAATCGAGATAAAAAAAATTGCAAATATGAGGTGAGAAACGATGGTAGAAAAACGAATTCCAATTCAAGTTGCTGAGGCAGTAGAACGGGTAATGAAATATGCAAAGCATGGTGAAGTAGAAGAAATTTCTATTACGGAAAGTTACGGGAGAATTCTCGGGGAAGATGTTGTCTCAGATCATGACGTTCCTCATTTTGATCGTTCCCCTTACGATGGTTTCGCCATTCGAGCAGAAGATACGAAAGAAGCAACTCAAGAGAATCCAGTTGAATTTGAAGTAATAGGAGAAATCGGGGCAGGTTCTGTTTTTACAGAAGAAGTAGGATCTTTTCAGGTGGTTCGTATTATGACAGGAGCAGCTATTCCACAAGATTGCAATGCAGTCGTAATGCTAGAGCTGACAGAAGGGTTTGAGAAGAACGGGAAAACATATATGAAGTTAAAACGCCCTTTTAATAACGGTGACAATGTGTCGTTTAAAGGAGAAGATATAAAACAAAATCAAGTTCTCGTTCAGAAAGGCGTTGCAATTAATCCAGGTGTTGCCGCCTTATTAGCAACGTTTGGATATAGCACTGTGAAAGTTGTAAAACAGCCTGTTGTCGGTATTGTAACGACAGGAAGTGAATTATTAGAAGTACATGAGCCGTTAGAACCGGGGAAAATTAGAAATAGTAACTCGTATATGATCGCAGCTCAAATTATGAAAGCTGGCGGGAAAGTTCGTTATTATGGTCAACTCGCGGATGAGTTAGATGCATGTTTTACAGCTGTTCAATCAGCGGTGGATGAGGTCGACATTTTAATTACAACAGGCGGTGTATCAGTAGGAGATTATGACTACTTACCAGCTATTTATGAAAGGTTACAGGCAAATGTACTCTTTAATAAGATAGCCATGAGGCCCGGAAGTGTAACGACAGTAGCTGAAGTTGATGGAAAGTTACTCTTTGGTTTATCAGGAAATCCGTCTGCTTGTTATGTAGGCTTTGAATTATTTGTGCATCCAATTATAAAAACGTATTTGTATGCGAAGGAACCTCACGTATATAGAGCGGATGCTATTTTACAAAAAGATTTTCCAAAGCCAAATCCATTTACTCGTTTCGTAAGAGCGAACGTAACAATTGTGGACGGGGCGTTACAAGCGATGCCAGTTGGTTTAGATAAATCGAGTGCGGTATCTTCACTTGCAGATGCGAATGCTTTTATCGTGTTACCTGGAGGAACGAGAGGATTTGAGACCGGAATGAAAGTATCCGTATTATTGTTAGAGCACTCTGAGGGATGTGATTGGCCATGGGCAAAGCCCCTTCAATCTTACAAATAGTAGGATATCAAAATAGCGGGAAAACAACACTTGTTGAGAAAGTGGTGCATGCATTAGCTGAACGAAAAATGAAAGTTGCTACAATTAAACATCACGGGCACGGAGGCTTTCCAGAAGTAGCGCAAAAAGATAGCGAAAGACACCGTAAAGCTGGTGCTGTCGTAAGTAGTGTAGAAGGTGCTGGATTGCTTTCACTTTCTTCACTAAGAAAGAAATGGTCCTTGCAAGAAATTATTCGCTTATATGAGTTTTTTGAAGTGGATACAATTTTAATAGAAGGCTATAAAAAAGAGAATTACTCGAAAGTAGTGTTACTTCGTTCTGCGGAAGACATTGAGCTTTTACATAAAGTAGAAAATATAGTGGCGGTTATTACGTGGTATGATGTTCCGGCAAATATACGAGAAGAATATAAAGTATTTCATATAACAGAAGAAGAGTTGTACATAGACTGGTTTTTACAAACGGTTAGGAGTGCGAAATGATAAATACATATTATGAAGTAATTGATACAGAAATCTCAATTGAAGAAGTAACGAAGAAAGTAATTCGACGTGAATGCGGTGCTGTTACAACATTTATTGGAACGGTTAGAGAGTTTACGAAAGGGCGTCGTACATTATACTTAGAGTATGTTGCTTATAAGACGATGGCAGAAAAGATGCTAGAGAAAATTGGCTTGGAAGTGAAAGAGAAATGGCCAGGTACATATGTTGCGATTACACATCGCATCGGTACGTTGCAAATTTCTGATATAGCGGTTGTTGTTGCTGTTTCAACACCACACCGTAAAGCGGCTTATGAAGCGAACGAATATATTATGGAACGCATAAAACAAATTGTTCCGATTTGGAAAAAGGAGTTTTGGGAAGATGGTGACTCATGGATTGGTGATCAATTAGAAAAAACACCATATCCGGCGGGAGAGCCTGGGAAGGAGCTATAAGTATGATTAGAGTATTGTTATTTGCGCACTTGCAAGAAGAAGCAGGGACAAGTGAATTACAAATAGAGAAAGAAAATATTACGGTTGCACAGTTAAAAGATGTTGTTGCGAACGAATATAATGTACCAGTTTCAGAGCCAATTATGGTTGCGATTAATGAAGAATACGCAAATGAAGATGACAGGGTCCAATCTGGTGATGTTGTTGCACTAATTCCACCAGTGAGCGGTGGTTAATATTGGATTTATTAAAACGACTTTCCTACATAGGGAAAGTCGTTTTTTTATGGCAGTTTTGAGAACACTAATCTATAGAACAAGGAGGGAACTATGAAAAAAATATGTGTCGTTATCACAATGCTATGTGTGGCCTTTTTCTCTTCTCCAAGCGATTCTTTCGCGAAAGAATCAAGAGAACAGCTTTTAGAGAGTGCATTATCAAATAGGTACTATTCAGTTATTAGACAAGTGACAGAAGATCAATATGAATGTGCTTCAGTTATAGATATAAAGCGTCTCGGCAAGAAAGATGAATTTGTTCCTAGATACGAATTGAAGCTACAATTTCTTACATTTCAAGGAGCGCATAATCCGCCGAACGATAAAGTTACGCTTACTTTGGAAGATCATTTAGATCACGTAAAGATAAAGAAAGTGGAGCGAGAAAAGAATGTTTCTGACGCTATTGCAGAAAAAGTTTGTGAACGGGAAAAAGAAAAAATAAAAGCTCACTCTAACGACTTAGAGTGATAATCTATGGCATTTAGTAAAGAAAGGTAATGAGTGATGGATATATTTTTAGCGATTTTACCAGCTATATTTTGGGGAAGTATTGTGCTATTTAACGTAAAACTGGGCGGGGGCCCGTATAGTCAAACGCTCGGAACAACATTTGGAGCACTTATTTTTTCAATTGTTGTTTATATTTTTATGAAGCCAGTATTAACACCTACCGTTATCGGAGTTGGAGTTGTGTCAGGTTTATTTTGGGCGCTTGGTCAGGCGAATCAATTGAAAAGTATTGATTTAATGGGTGTTTCGAGGACGATGCCAATTTCAACAGGACTTCAATTAGTCGCGACGACTTTATTTGGCGTTATCGTATTTCATGAATGGTCCACGACAATATCGGTCGTTCTTGGGGTTTTAGCGCTCGTTTGTATTATTATCGGTGTTATTTTAACATCGCTTCAAAGTGAAGAAGAAAAGAATGCAGAGCAAGCAGCAAACTTTAAAAGAGGTATCGTAATTTTATTAATTTCAACAGTCGGTTATTTAGTTTACGTAGTAGTAATTAGGTTATTTAACGTAGATGGCTGGTCGGCTTTGTTGCCACAAGCGGTTGGTATGGTGTTAGGTGGGATTTTGCTTACCTTTAAACATCATCCATTTAATAAATATGCAATTCGCAATATTATTCCAGGATTAATTTGGGCAGCTGGAAATATGTTTTTATTCATTTCACAGCCGCGTGTTGGAGTCGCAACAAGTTTCTCGCTATCGCAAATGGGAATTATTATTTCCACGCTTGGTGGGATCCTTATATTAGGTGAAAAGAAAACGAAACGTCAATTAACGGGTATCGTTGTCGGTATCGTTTTTATTATCGCAGCCGGAATTATGTTAGGTATAGCCAAAAGTTAAAGGAGGTATGGAAATGTATAGTGATTTAGCAGGGAAAGTTGTCGTTATTACAGGATCAGCAACTGGTCTCGGAAGAGCGATGGGAGTGAGGTTTGCTAAGGAAAAAGCGAAAGTGGTTATTAATTATCGCTCACGAGAATCAGAAGCGAATGATGTGTTAGAAGAAATTAAAAAGGTAGGCGGCGAAGCGATTGCTGTAAAAGGTGATGTAACCGTCGAATCAGATGTTGTGAATCTCATTCAATCTGCTGTGAAAGAGTTTGGTACGCTTGACGTTATGATTAATAATGCAGGGATAGAAAACGCGGTACCGTCGCATGAAATGCCGCTTGAAGATTGGAATAGGGTAATTAATACAAATTTAACAGGTGCTTTTTTAGGAAGTCGTGAAGCGATTAAATATTTTGTAGAACATGATATTAAAGGGTCTGTCATTAATATGTCTAGTGTTCATGAGAAAATTCCGTGGCCACTATTTGTGCACTATGCAGCAAGTAAGGGTGGCATTAAACTGATGACAGAAACGCTAGCGTTAGAATATGCGCCAAAAGGTATTCGAGTAAATAATATTGGGCCAGGTGCAATTAATACGCCAATTAATGCCGAAAAGTTTGCTGATCCTAAAAAACGTGCTGACGTAGAAAGTATGATACCTATGGGCTATATTGGAAAACCTGAAGAAATCGCAGCAGTAGCAACTTGGCTTGCTTCATCAGAGGCGAGTTACGTAACTGGAATTACGTTATTTGCAGATGGTGGAATGACTTTATACCCATCGTTTCAAGCTGGGCGTGGGTAATATGAAAAGGACAAAGAGTTTATCTCTTTGTCCTTTTTTACAAAAAAAATAGCGTTCGGCTATTTTAAAATTAATGATTAATTGTATCTTGAAGAAATTCTGTTGCTTGATGTTCAGTAACATTTTGTACGAGCGCGACTTCGCTGATCATCATTTTTCGTGCATTATCTAGCATTTGTTTTTCGCTCGCATTTAATGTTCTCTCTTTATTACGGCGAAGTAAATCCCGAACCACTTCTGCGCTATCTTGTAAATTGCCATTTTTCATTTTTTCCATATTCATTGTATATCTTTGTTTCCATGAGAGTGATGGGTCTGACTCCCCGTTTTGAAATTCAAGAAGTATATCATCTAACGTACCTCGATCAACGATATAACGAATACCTGATTTTTTTAATTGTTCCATCGGAAGCATTACTTGCATATCTTTACTAATGATGCGTATCACACAATATTGACGTGAAGTACCTAATATTTCTTTCTCTTCAATTGCTTCGATAATTCCTGCACCGTGCATTGGATAAACGATTTTATCACCAATTTGAAACAAATCATCCACCTCCATATGTGGTAACCACTTTTAATGATAGCATACGCATGTAAAAATGTCAAATTTTATATAATAACATAACATTTATATTAGAGTCAATAAGGTGAAGTGCTTTTTTTTATGTTTTTTTTGAACTTATTTATCCCGCATTAACGGGCAATAAGACCCCCACCTCAAAATTCAGCGAAAGCAAAGAAGTTAGGTGGGGGGGCGGGCTGATAATCAGTGGAGGATGAATAAACCCCTCCGCTGATTAAAGTTTCACTTTATAGTGATTTTTTTAGAAAAATAGTACAGGTGAGAAAGAAGGCATATCCACTTATTTTTAAGCATAAAATGTAAAAGCGCTAATACAATATACCTAAATCCGTTCTTTGCAAAGGAGGGAGAGAAGGTGGGGCGCACAATAAAAATTGATATTACAAATAAAGTTGTAGCTAAATTTAGACCAAATTATTTGGAATTATATACGAGTAAATTTATGATAGGTAAGTTTTATGTCTATACTGAAGATAAAAAATATGTGTTAGAAGACGGATATATATATGAGAATGGAAAGTTTTATCGCATCATAGATACGCACCGTGGCAATAATCAAGCGGCGGAGGGCTGCGATCTAGGATGGTGTTAACATGATTCGTGTGAAAGTTTTTGATGAAAGTCACGAAAAAGACTTAGAAGACGCTGTGAATGTGTTTTTGAAAAAGATTGATGATAGCAACTTTGTAGATATTAAGTATCAAGTTGGTGTTTCCATTAACGACGATGAAAACCAAATTTATTGTTTTTCAGCAATGATCGTTTATAAAGCATAAAAAAGAGCTGGCTCACCCAGCTCTTTTTTATGTTTTATGTTGGGACAACATGTGTCGGTAATACGTTCATAATAGATTGGGGTGTGCCTAATTTCTTTGTCGTTAAAAGAGGCTCCCCTGTTTCATGATTTTGGGCATCTTTACACATACCAAGGTGATAACGATCACCTAAAAATGGATCAATATAAAAACCGTTTTTGAATACTTTATCATTCGGATGTTTTTCATGATGAATATCAGAGCAGTTAATGCAATAGAACATAGCTTTCATCCCCTTTTTATTTTTGTTTGAAAAAAGTGAGTCGGTAGTCATTTCGCTCCTGAGGAAATGTTGAGGAGAAGAGAAATAACTACCTACTCAAATGGTGGGCATATTCCTTCTGATTTGTCATATCTCGCGTATTGTCCCTTGAGGGAAGGAGGAGAGACGAAGTACGCATGATATAAGTAAGGCGCTTCTCTCAAGATAAATGATGGAGTTTCATGTTGAGAGAAGTTTTTATTTTGTATTGCCTTTGTGAGTATATTATGAGGAAATGCTAAGAGGGTGTTTGTCCTGTTGAAAAAATGTTGAGAATTTCTCAACAGTAAAAGAATTAGCGTTGACATGAAACTAAAAGGTGTTATATTATCGAAGTATAACCAAAAGGTGTTATGTTATAACGCCGAGTAAAGGAGAATGAAAATGGAACAACAAAATACATTAAATGATATTAAACAAACAATCGTTTTTAACGCGTCTATTCAAAAGGTATGGAGTGTAGTATCAACTGCAGAAGGGATTGCGTCATGGTTTATGCCAAATGATTTTGTATTAGAGGTAGGACATGAATTTCATGTGCAATCACCATTTGGGCCATCACCATGTAAAGTGTTAGAGATTGATGAGCCAAACTATTTATCTTTCTCATGGGATACAGATGGCTGGGTTGTTTCATTTAATTTGAAAGACTTAGGAGATAACAAAACAGAATTTACGTTAATTCACGGCGGCTGGAAACATCCTGATGAAATTCTTCCGAAAGCAAATGCGAAGAGCTCTATTATTCGCGATAGAATGAGCGGTGGTTGGGTAGCGATTGTAAATGAAAAACTGAAAAAGGTTGTCGAAGGCTAAGTGTCCTCGTCAGCAGCGAAATATGATGTATTTCAAGCAATTGCTGATCCAACCCGCCGAGAAGTAATACGGTTATTAAGTGACAAAGAGTTACCGATTTCCAAAATAACGGATCATTTTCCGATGAGTCGTACTGCGGTTGTAAAGCACCTTCATATTCTTTCGGAAGCGAATTTAGTAAGTGGAAGAAAGAGCGGAAGAGAGAAGATATATCGCTTGCATCCAGAGCCATTAGAGGAATTACAGCAGTGGCTCTCGTATTATGAACGTTTTTGGGATAATAAATTGTCCATGCTGAAACATATTGTGGAGAATGAAGAGTAAAAAGAGGATGACCGAAATGGTCATCCTCTTTATTATTGCTCACTTGTTTGTGTAGCTGGCTTTAATAAAAGCCAAGCGATAATTAATGTACATACTGCTAATACGAAAGTACTCATATAAATGACGTGTACACTTGCTGCTAATGCGGATTGTGATTCAGTGGCTACACTTGCTGTAGTCCCGCCGTGTCCACCAGATACAAGATCAAGGTTTTTAATGCCGCGTGCATGAATCATCGTATTAAAGATTGTTCCAAAGATTGCAGCACCTAACGTTTGACTGAATGTATTAATAAATGTGTTTAAACCAACGGCTGTTCCGCGTGTATGAGCTGGTACGGCTGCTTGAATTGTTACCATGTAAATCGGTGTCACAAGCCCCATTCCTAAGCCGAATAATCCGACTGCTACATAAATAAGGAACGATGGTGAATTTGTTGATAGTGTAAATAATAAGAACGTAGCGACTGATAAAATGCTAGCTCCAAGTAAAATGATTTGTTTCGTTTTTAATTTGCCTACTAAGTTACCAGAGAAAATAGCGCCAAATGTCCACATAACAGGGATTGGCATTAAAATAAGTCCAGCTTCTGTAGCATTTTTCCCTAATACACCTTGGCTCCAAATTGGAAGGTACATTGTAATACTAATAATCATTGCGCCAGCAATAAGAGTTAATATATTTATCGTAGATAATGTACGGTTAGAGAAAAGTGCTAGCGGAATTAATGGTTCTGGAGATTTTTTCTCGATGAATAAGAAAATAATAAATGAAATAGCGGCAAAGATTAATAGGCCGATAATTGTCATGTCTCCCCAGTTTTGCTTACTGCTACCTGTTAATAATGCATATAGTAGAGCGATTGTACTTAATGAGAAGACTGTTGCACCAAGATAATCGATATGATGCTTAGCAGCTTTAATAGATTCTTTGTAGTAAATTGCAATCATTAAGCAAGCGATAATTCCGAATGGAACGTTTAGGAAGAAAATATAGCGCCAAGAAAGGGAATCAACTAAAAATCCACCTACTAACGGTCCGATAACACCGGATACACCCCAAACGGCACTCATCCAACCTTGTGCTTTCGCGCGGTCTTTCGCTTCGCTATATAAGTCTCCAATAATCGTCATTGTGATTGGCATAACAGCACCAGCACCGATACCTTGAAGCGCGCGGAAAAAGATTAATTGTTCCATCGATGTAACGACTCCGCAAAGTGCAGAACCGACTAAAAAGATTGTAGCTCCGATCAGTAAAACTTTTTTACGGCCAAATAAATCAGCGAGCTTTCCGTATATTGGAGTCGAAACAGCTGTTGCAAGCATATAAATTGCATATACCCAACTAACAAGTTCGACGCCTGACAAATCACTCGTTATACGAGGGATTGCTGTACTAACAATCGTTCCTTCTACCGCAGAAAGAAACGTCATTAACATTAAAGACATCATGACTTTTTTTCTCATTTGTTTTCCCCTTACCCTTTTTTAAATATTCAACAATATAAAATATAAAGGTACTAAGGTAAATAAAGCAACAAAAAAGCAATGGAAAGTTACATGGAGCAGATATTTGTCGCTTCTTGTCGGTAAGTCGATAAATTTGGAAAATCGCCGATATAAGTTGCAGAATCGCTGATAAATTTGGGGAATCGCCGATATAAGTTGCGGAATCGCTGATATATTTGTGGAATTGCTCATATAATTTCATGTACCTATAAAAAAAGAAACAGGAATCCCTGTTTCTTTTTTTAATACTGCATTTTCGCGTTTTCTCCAGCTGTCGTTCCGGCAATTCTACCAGTAACAAGGGCTGATGTAATATTATAGCCACCAGTATAACCGTGAATATCAAGAACTTCTCCGCAGAAATATAAGCCGTTCGTAAATTTAGAAGACATTTCTTTCGGGTTAATTTCTTTCACGGATACACCGCCGCCAGTAACGAATGCTTTTTCAATTGACTGCGTACCATTTACATTCACAGTAAACTCTTTAAAGTCTTTCACAAGTGCACGAATCTTTTCGTGAGAAACTTGTCCAGCTTGTTCGCTACCGTCAATTTCATTTTTTTCTAATAAGAATAGGAAGTAACGTTCAGGAACATAACCTTTTAAAACGTTTTTAATTCCTTTTTTCGGATCTTCTTTCATTTGTTTCAGCATGCGCTGAAATAGTTGCTCACTATTTTCCTCTGGCAATGCATCAATACTCATTTGTATTGTATTCGTTTTAAACTTTTTCAGTGCTTTCACGACGAATTGACTACAGCGAAGAGCAGCGGGTCCGGATAGGCCGAAATGAGTGAAGAGCATGTCCATTTTGTGAGAAATGATAGCTTTTCCTTTCGGGTTTAATACACTTAAGTTTATATCACGTAAAGCAAGGCCTTGTAATGAGCGGTCACGTATAAACGGCTCGTTTGAAAGGATAGGTACTTCTGTTGGGAATAATTCTGTGATTGTATGACCCGCTTTTTCAGCCCAAGCATATCCGTCTCCAGTAGATCCAGTTTGAGGAACTGATTTTCCGCCAACAGCGATAACGACGTGATTTGTTTCTAACACTTCACCTGTTTGCAGTATAACTGCTTTCGTTTGACCATTTTCATATTCAATCGTTTCAACAGGCGTATTTGTACGAATTTTTACACCTAAGTCTTTTAATCGTGTTAAAAGTGCGTCTACAACAGATTGTGCTTTGTTTGACACAGGGAACATGCGACCATGGTCTTCTTCTTTCAATTTAACACCAAGATTTTCGAAGAATGTAATAATATCTTCATTATTAAAAATAGAAAAAGCGCTGTATAAGAAGCGACCGTTTCCTGGTATATGTTTAACAATTTCATCAAGTGGTAGACGGTTCGTTACGTTACAGCGTCCGCCACCAGAAATTGCAAGTTTACGCCCAAGTTTATTTCCTTTATCAAGAAGTAAGACATTTGCGCCTTCTTCTGCAGCACCAATTGCAGCCATTAGCCCAGAAGGACCGCCGCCGATGACAATAACATCATAATGCATAATATATCGACCTCATTTTCTACATTTCCTACATTTCCTGCCTAAAAGAATAGCATGTTTTCCCTTAAAAGAAAAATAGAGTGAAGTACTGCTTAATGAGAGAATTGTGGTACAATACAAAAGTTAGAGTTCAGCACTATCCTGCCATTTGTAGGCGATAAGACTAAAACCTCAAGATTTAGGAGAAGTAAATAGGGAGTCTGTTAGCCTGTAAATGCTCGAATGGTTCAACTAATAAGGAGTAGGAGAGAAGTCTCCAACTAATTATAGTTTCACTTTATGTAGATGTAGGAGGATTTTTGTATGTCCGATTCGAAATTTCTGCGCGGAACGCTTATTGTTACGCTAGGGACATTTTTAGTAAAGTTCTTAGGCATGATTTACGTCTTTCCGTTTCATGCATTAGTAGGAACAGAAGGCGGAACGCTCTATACATATGGATACATTCCATATACGATCTTTTTAAGTATCGCAACGGCAGGTGTGCCACTTGCTGTTTCAAAATTTGTTTCCAAATATAATGCGCTTGGCGATTATAAAACGAGCCGGAGAATGTTCCGCTCGGGAATGGTTATGATGATAGTAACAGGAGTTCTTTCGTTCCTAGTACTGTACATGACGGCGCCATTGTTTGCAGAAGCGATGCTTGGTAAACAAAGTATACACAATAATGTAGGAGAAGTTACGACGATTATTCGTCTTGTAAGTTTCGCACTTATTGTTGTACCAGCAGCGAGTTTAATTCGTGGTTATTTCCAAGGTCACCAGTCTATGGGACCAACTACCGTTTCACAAATTATTGAACAAATTATTCGTATCGTCTTTTTATTAGCAGGTAGTTTTATCGTTATTAAAGTACTTGGCGGTACAGTTGCAACAGCAGTTGGAGTAGCGACATTTGCTGCGTTCGTTTCAGCGGTTGGAGCACTCGGTGTGTTAATTTGGTACTGGTTAAAACGTAAAAAATATTTGGATCAATATCTAATTGAACAAACTGTACCAGAATCAACAGTAAGCACCGTTCAATTGTTTAAAGAGTTATTTGCATATGCGATTCCTTACGTTGTAATTGGGTTAACAATTCCTTTATATCAACAAATTGATACATTGACATTTAACTCAATTATGCAGGCGATTGGTCAAGGTGATATCGCAGAGCGAGCTCTCGGTATTTTCACAATGTGGACGCATAAGTTAATTATGATTCCTGTATCACTTGCAACAGCGTTTAGTTTAACGCTTGTACCAGCAATTACAAAATCATTTACTGAAAAACAATACCGCTATTTGAAATTGCAAATTACACAAACATTCCAGGCGAATATGTTTTTAACATTGCCAGCAGTTGTCGGTATTTCTTCACTGGCATATCCAATTTATACTGCGTTTTACGATTCAGATCCACTAGGTGGACAAGTATTAATGTGGTATGCACCAGTTGCGTTGTTATTCGCTTTATTTACAGTAACAGCGGCAATCCTGCAAGGTATTAACCAGCAGAAGCATGCGATTATTGCGCTTATAATGGGCGTTATTTTGAAATTTGTATGTAACGTAATCTTTATTCGTTATTTCGGTACAGTAGGAGCAATTCTAGCAACAGCAGTTGGTTTCTTAGCTTCTGTTTGGTACACAAATCAACAAATTAAAAAATACGCACACTATTCATTCGGTGTTGTATATAAAAGAACATTCCAAATTGCAGTACTAACACTTATAATGGTCGTTGCTGTAAAACTATCACAATGGCTTCTATCCTTCATGATTTCGCCTGATGGCCGTATTGGTGCTCTTATAACAGTTGCAATTTGTGCAGGTATTGGCGGTCTTGTTTACGGATTGTTAGCAATTCGCACAGGAGTACTTGAAAGAGTATTTGGCGGAGAAGCATTAGATAAAATTCAACGTAAACTTGGTAGTAGATTTAAAATAAAGTTGAAATCAAGAGGGGCGTAATTACGTCCCCTTTTCTATGATAAATAAAGAAGGTGAAAAACGTGAGATTAGATAAATTATTAGCAAATATGGGATATGGAAGTAGAAAAGAAGTAAAGAAATTATTGAAAGACGGCGTTGTGAAAATTGATGGAACGCCAGTAAAAGATGCGAAAGTTCATGTAAATGTAGAAGAGCAAGAAGTTATGATTCACGGTGAAGTTGTGGAATACAAAGAATTTGTTTACTTAATGATGCATAAACCACAAGGTGTTATTTCAGCGACGGAAGATGATAATCATGAAACAGTAATAGATTTATTAGAATTAGAAGATGCAATCTTTGATCCGTTCCCAGTTGGACGACTTGATATCGATACGGAAGGTTTCTTATTGATAACAAATGATGGGAAGTTATCACATCAATTATTATCTCCGAAAAAGCATGTGCCGAAAAAATATTATGCACACGTTGCAGGAGTAGTAACAGAAGAGGATGTAAAAGAGTTTGCTAAAGGTGTTATTTTAGATGATGGCTATGAAACAAAGCCAGGTGCACTTACAATATTGAAAAGCGATGATATTTCTGAAATTGAGCTTGTGATTACGGAAGGGAAATTCCATCAAGTAAAGCGTATGTTTGAAGCGGTAGGAAAAAAAGTAGTCTACCTAAAGAGAACAGAGATGGGTCCGTTAGTATTAGATGAAGAACTAGAACTTGGACAATACCGAGAGCTAACAGATGAAGAAGTAGAAATGTTAAAAACATATCAAGTAGATACTGACAAGTAGTACCTTTATAGGCGCAGAAAAGACCCCTTTCTAATAATTAGAAAGGGGTATGTATTTATTTACATACAATTATTTTTCGTTATGAGGTCATTCTCACTTTCTTTCCTGTTGTTGTCCACTTACCGCGGCAAGGGCTATACACGAGTTCATTAAACTGCAACACATTTAGATCACGTTGTATCGTTCGCGGTGTGATCCCGAACTCATCTACAAGGTCTTTCGTCGTTACCGTTCCGTTTTCATTGATGTACATATAAATTGATTTAATGCGTGTTAGCATACGAGTAGTTGTAGGTTTCAAGAGAAAACCACTCCTCTACTAGTTTTTTTGACCCCATTCAGGAAAGAAGGTCGTTACTACCATTGTACTCTACATGATAAAATTCATGCTTTAATCTACTTAAATTTTACAGAAATTTAACAAATATTCATATAGAAAAATATTGGTAGTTGACATTGTATATATGGTCAGTCAACTAACACATAAAATTCTACGTAAAACGCCAAATTCCTGCAAATTTTTTTGAAAAAATAAAAGAAAAACTAATAAGAAATATCTGAAATATTACAATTGTTCGGTATTTAGTTTTCGTGTATGGCATAAGAGATTTCGGTTTGTTATGATGAAAGAAACAATATAGTGAAGGATGGATGCGTGATGTCAGCAATTAATTGGACAGAAGAAGTTGCGAAACGAAAAGATGATTTAATTCGTGATACACAACAATTTTTACAAATTAAAAGTGTATGGGAAGAAGAATCGGCGAAAGAGGGCGCACCATTCGGTGAAGGTGTAGAAAAAGCTTTATCTTTCATGTTACATAAAGGAGAAACTGAAGGTTTTGCTTCTAAAAATTTAGAAGGATATGCAGGTCATCTTGAAATGGGACAAGGAGAAGAGTTAGTAGGTATTCTTTGTCACGTTGATGTTGTACCAGAAGGAGATGGCTGGACGACTCCTGCATATAGTGCGGATATTCGCGATGGAAAGATTTTTGCACGTGGTGCAATTGACGATAAAGGCCCAACGATGGCAGCATATTATGCGATGAAAATTGTGAAAGAATTAGGCTTACCTCTTTCCAAACGTGTTCGTATGATTATAGGAACAGATGAGGAAAGTAATTGGAAATGTGTAGATCACTACTTTAAAAATGAAGAAATGCCAACAATCGGTTTTGCACCAGATGCAGACTTTCCAATTATTAATGCAGAAAAAGGAATTTCTGACATACAAGTTGTGCAAAATGGTAGTGAAGAGAAAAAAGGTACATATGAACTTGTTTCATTTGATTCAGGGCGCCGTTTAAATATGGTTCCTGATTTTGCAGAAGCGGTTATTACAGGAGAAGATGTAAATGCACTTACAGTAGCATATGAAGAGTATTTACAAACTGCTAAAAAAATAGGGAAATCGACTATAGAAGGAAATGCAGTGACGTTGCAAATAGAAGGAATTTCAGCGCACGGATCTACTCCTGAAAAAGGAGAAAATGCAGGTTTATTATTAGCAAACTTCTTAACTACAGTTTCACTTGATGGAAAAGCAACTGCATTTGCGACATTTGCAACAGAAACATTTACTGGTGATATTTTTGGTGGAAAAGCTACTATTGCTTATAAAGATGAAATTAGCGGTCCGTTAACAGTGAATGTCGGTCGCATTTCTTATACGAAAGAAAACGGTGGTAACTTAGGGCTAAACGTACGTTACCCAGTTACAACTAACTTTGAAGAAACAATTGTGAAGTTGAAAGAATATGTTGGTACGCATGGTTTTGAAGTGGCTGACTATTCTAATTCTCGCCCACATCACGTCGATAAAGATCACGTATTAATCCGTACGTTACAACGTGTGTATGAAGAACAAACAGGTGAAAAAGCAGAACTATTAGCAATCGGCGGCGGTACTTATGCTCGTTCATTAAAAGCTGGTGTGGCATTTGGGCCGCTATTCCCTGGAAAAGAAGAACTTGCACATCAAAAAGATGAGTATATCGAAATTGAAGACTTATTAAAAGCAACAGCAATTTACGCGCAAGCAATTCATGAATTAGCGAAGTAATGGATATATAAATAATGTCCGCTCTCTATTTTGGAGAGCGGCTTCTTTTTACCTGAATGAGATAAGAAAGAAAAGCAACAATAGAAAGAAGGAGAAGATGTACATGGAACTGCATTATTTTGTCGCAATTACGTTACCGAATCATATAAAAGAAATGCTGTATAACTATAAAAAGGACATGCAAGAGGAATTACAATTTCGTTCATGGGTACATAAAGAAGACTATCATATTACCCTTTCATTTTTAGGGAGTGCAACGGAGGAACAATTAGAGGGAATAAAAAATGGATTACAAACAGTTGCAGAAACAAAAGAACTATCGTTCACGTTACAAGGTTTTTCAACGTTTGGTAGGGAAGATCAGCCCCGTATTTTTTGGGCGAAGGTAAGTGAGAATCACGATTTGTTTCAGTTGCAAAAGCAAGTACATGCCATTTGTGAAGAAAATGGATTTTCTCTAGAAATACGCCCGTATCACCCGCATATTACCGTTGCTCGTAAATGGATAGGAGAAGAAAAGTTTCGTTTAGAAAGTATAAAAGAAGTGCCTGAAATATCATTTCAAGCAGATACAATTACTTTATACGAATCCCACGTGAAAGAAACCCCGAAGTATAAATCGATTGCTGAAATAAAATTACAAAAATAGAATGTTGAAAACGTTTTTTATGCAGGTGAATATACTATAGAGAAGAATGGAGTTACTGTATAGAGTCTTGTTGATAAGAAAAGCCTTATCATTTGCAGCTCATTTTATCTCGCCTAATTGGTGAAGGCTAATAATAAGTGAGGATGGAAAAATTTTCTCGCTCATTAAAGTTTCACTTTATTTTAACTTTGAGAATGATGGTGATTTTTTTATGTTGAAAGTAAAACGTCCATTTGATGCCTATTTAGATGAAATGAATAAAATTACAATTTTGCTCCCACATGCGTATGGAACAAGTCGGACATTTCGTTTGCAAGAAGGAAGTAATGTGAAAGATTTACCGATTGCTCATACTATTGCGCTTCCAGATGCAACGAAGTATGAGTGCTTTATAGAAGAGCCGCTAGATGTGGGGAAGTATTATACAGTACGAGATGAACGGAATGAAGAAACTGATTTACAAATAGGTGCTGTTATTCGAACAAAAATTTTCGAGGAAAAGTATTATTACGAAGGTACAGATTTAGGTGCTGTGTATCAAAAACAAGAAACGACATTTAAAGTATGGGCCCCAACTGCAAGGCTTGCGAAAGTAAGAATTTATAAGAGTGATAAAGAATATACCGATCATGAAATGTACAGGGGAGAAAACGGAGTTTGGATTCAAACATTACAAGGTGATTTAGACGGAGCACGCTATACATTTCTTGTTTGTATTAATTTAATATGGAACGAAGCGGTGGATCCTTACGCAAAGTCAGTGACTGTAAATGGAAAATATGGCATTGTTATCGATTTAGAAAAGACGACTGTAACGAAACGAGAGCAATTACCACCATTACAAGCAATGACAGATGCCATATTGTATGAATTGCATATTCGTGATGCTACTATTCATCCGAACAGTGGAGTGAGTAAAAAAGGGACGTATAAAGGGCTAATGGAAGAAGGAACAACAGGACGAAATGGGACATTGACAGGTTTGTCTCATATAAAAGATTTAGGCGTTACGCATGTTGAATTATTACCTTTATATTGTTTCGGTGGTGTAGATGAGGCGAATCCTTCGTCCGCCTATAATTGGGGATATAATCCATTATATTACAATGCACCAACAGGATTTTATGCTACAAACCCCTCTGATCCGTATAACAGGATAGTTGAGTGCAAACAACTAATTGAAACATTTCATGAACAAGGTATTAGGGTGATTATAGATGTTGTATATAATCATGTTTATGAAAGAGAGCTATCATCATTTGAGAAGCTTGTTCCAGGATACTATTTTCGTCATGGTGAAGATGGTATGCCTTCTAATGGGACGGGAGTCGGAAATGATATAGCATCTGAACGGAAAATGATGAGGAAATTCATTGTAGAGTCTATTTTATATTGGCTTACTGAATACAATGTCGATGGATTCCGATTCGATTTAATGGGAATTTTAGATGTTGATACAATGAATATGATAGAGAAAGAAGTGCGAAACATAAAACGAGATGCTTTGTTATTAGGAGAAGGATGGGATTTACAAACACCGCTTCCTCTTGAGGAAAAAGCAACGTTAAATAATGCGAAGAAAATGCCACATATCGCGCAGTTTAATGATCAATTTCGTGATGGGATAAAAGGGAGTACATTTCATATAAATAAGCGTGGTTTTGCATTTGGTGGGCATGTAGACTGTAATCATTTGCAGTATATTGCAGCAGGAAGTCTTTTAAGTATGAAAGAAACAGGGATGTTTTTAGAGCCGGCGCAAAGCATTAACTATGTAGAATGTCATGATAATATGACGATGTGGGATAAACTAGTGCGCAGTAATGAAGAATCAGAAACGATTTTGAAAAAACGTCACCTATTAGCGAGCGCAATGGTTATTCTTTCACAAGGCATTCCTTTCTTACACGCAGGGCAAGAGTTTTATCGTACGAAGAAAGGAAATGAAAATAGTTATAATGCAAATGATGAGATCAATCAATTAGATTGGGATCAAAAAGAGAAAGAGATAGAAACCGTTAACTATATAAAAGGTTTAATTGCGATTCGTAAAGAGCATGGGGCATTCCGATTACAAAATGCAGACCTTATAAAAAAACATATGACTTTTTTACAAACATCTACAGAAGTACTTGCATATCACCTAGAGCATGCAGAATCGTTTGGGCCGTGGAAAGAGATTATCGTCTTATTTAATAGCGGTTTAGAAGCTAAAACTGTGCAACTTCCGAAAGAAGCAACGTGGCATGTGTTAGTAAACGAAAACGAAGCGAAAATAGAGCCAATTTCTTCATTTAGAGGAAAGGAACTTAGGCTCGCTCCAATTAGCACGTATATATTGACGATAATGTGACAAATCGCTACTTGACGATGAGAATGTAATAAATGTAGAATTGACAAAGGTGACGATTTTGATAAGTTGTCATTCTATGACAGGTTTTGTAAAATAAAATAGAGGATTTTTGGCTTAGGCTAATTTTTCTTTTCATTTACAGTAAAATATATGAATCCACAACATGTGTAGAACTGTTGCGGTTTTTCTTTTCATAACTATAAAAGATAAGGATTTGTTAACGGGTAATGAATATGGAATGGTTGGAACAATTATTAGGAAAAGAGTGGAGTCTTGTACCGGCTGGTGGAGTAACGGGCGATGCATATATTGCGCAAAACGGACAACAGAAGTTATTTTTAAAGCGGAATACATCGCCCTTTTTAGCGGTATTGTCAGCAGAAGGAATTGTTCCAAAATTACTTTGGACAAGAAGGGTAACGAATGGTGATGTAATTTCTGCTCAAAAATGGCTTCCGGGACAGAAGCTAGAGCCAGAAGATATGAAACTAGAACGTGTTGCGAAACTTTTGAAGAAAATACACTCCTCTAAAGCGCTTGTACAGATGATTCAAAGACTTGGGAAGCAGCCGCTTCACGCACAAGAGTTATTACAACAACTGCAACTCGTTTTAAGAGGAGATATAAGGGATGATGAAACAATTCAGCAAGGCCTTCAATATTTAATGGATTCATTAAAAGCTATTGAATACAATGAATTCGTTGTATGCCATTGTGATGTAAACCATAACAACTGGCTATTGTCGGATGAAGATGAATTGTTTTTAATTGATTGGGATGGAGCTGTAATTGCTGACCCAGCTCTAGACCTCGGTATGTTATTATATTGGTACATTCCGCGCCAGGAGTGGAGTGAGTGGCTCGGTTATTATGATATTGAAATGGATGAATCGCTGCTTAGGCGTATGAGATGGTATGTGATAGCACAAACGATTTTGTCTATTCAATGGCATACAACAAAAAAACAGCAAGCAGAAGCTGAATATTGGCATCAATATTTACAGCAACTACTTGCTTCAGAATAATACTTAAGAAAAATTGTCCATTCCAGCAATCCACTGAGTAAGTTGTTCTTGATTATTGGAAATATGGTTGTCCAAATTAGAGGAAGATTTACCCGATTGACTATAAGAATATACATCGTTTAGCATTGTTTTAGCGTCACTACTTATATTATCGTTTGCGAGTAACGATTGAATGAGGCGCTCTAATTGCTCGCATTCTGAAACTGTCCCGCAGCAATCACTTTGGTGGTTGACTAAAATATCTTTCAGCACTTCTAATTGATGTTGTTGATTAATTGGCATGAACGGATCATCCTTTCGATTGTTTTTCTCTTCAAATGTAAGAGAAAAAGCTGTTTCGTCATGGAATGTTTAATGCTGTATGTAGTTTTTATCAAAATGGTACATCTTATACTTGAAAGAAACGGACCGAGTGCTCGTACGTACTTGGTTTTTTGTTTGGTAGATTGATTAAAAAAGAAAGAAGGAATTATTCCTTTAAAATAGCTATGTAAAGAGAGGGAAACATCTATGCGTTTAAGACATAAACCGTATGCAATGGATCGAATTAATGAATATTCACATATCGTAATCGGAAACCCAGAGGAGCGCGCTGGTAGCTGGAAAGAAGTATTTGGAAACGAACAACCAATTCACATTGAAGTAGGTACAGGTCGTGGCCGCTTCATGTATGATATGGCAAAAGCGAATCCACATATTAATTATATTGGAATTGAAAAATTCACAAGTGTTGTTGTAGATGCACTTGATAAATTAATTGAAGAAGAATTACCAAACTTAAAGTTAATTAATAAAGATGCTGAAGATTTAACAGTTTTCTTTGCGAAAGGTGAAATTGATCGCGTTTATTTAAACTTCTCAGATCCATGGCCAAAGAAACGTCATACGAAGCGTCGTTTAACGTATAAAACATTTTTACGTAATTACGAAGAAGTGTTAGTAGAAGGCGGAGAAATTCATTTCAAAACAGATAACCAAGGTCTATTTGAATATTCTCTTATGAGTATGGCTGAGTATGGTATGTTACTAACGTACTTAAGCTTAGATCTTCATAACAGCGACTTTGAAGGTAACATCATGACTGAATACGAAGAGAAATTCTCTAGTAAAGGTCATCGTATTTACCGAGTTGAAGCAAAATATCGTACAGAGCCTATGCAGTAATGCATAGGTTTTTTTACATCTAAAATAATCAGAATTTTATGTTAAGATTAATTGAAAGGGGGATGTGTAATGGAACAGTTACAAATTGGAGATATAAAAGTAACGTGGTTAAAAGGCGGGAATACACATTTAGACGGGGGAGCGATGTTTGGTGTTGTGCCGAAAGTACTTTGGTCACGTAAGTATAAACATAATGATACAAATCATATTTATTTACGAACAGATCCGTTACTTTTGCAAACGAAAGACGGAAATATGCTCATTGATTCCGGAATAGGAAACGGTAAATTGAATGAGAAGATGAAGCGGAATCAAGGTGTAACAGAAGAATCATCGGTTTATGAATCATTAGAAAAACTAGGATTAAAGCCAGAAGATATTCACTATGTTTTAATGACGCACCTTCATTTTGATCATGCATCTGGTTTAACAAAATGGGAAGGTGATCACCTTGTACCAGCGTTTCCGAACGCGAAAGTTTACGTAAGTGAAACAGAGTGGAATGAAATGAGGAACCCAAATATTAGATCCCGTAATACATATTGGAAGGAAAATTGGGAGCCGATTGTAGATCAAGTTGTTACGTTCCAGCAAGAAATAGAAATTACAGATGAAATAAAAATGGCGCATACAGGTGGTCATAGTGATGGACATGCAGTTATTGCTTTAGAAAGCCATGGGGAAACGATGCTTCATTTAGCAGACCTATTACCGACGCACGCACATCAAAATGTATTATGGGTAATGGCATACGACGATTATCCGATGACCTCGATTGAAAATAAGCAAAAGTGGATGAAGTATGGTGCTGAAAAAGAGGCATGGTTTACGTTTTACCATGACGCATATTATCGCGCTGTGAAGTGGAATGAGGAAGGGCATATCGTAGAAAAAATAGAACGGAAAACGAGTATAGAAGCATAAAAATAGGAGGTTGTTCCATCATATTTATTGGAGCAGCCTCTTTTTTATTGTCGGGTTTTGTCGGTAAGTCGATATATTTAAACAAACGCTGATATAAATTGAGTTGCGCCGATATAATTGGGAAATCGCTGATATAAATTGAGTTGCGCCGATATATTCGGAAAATCGCTGATATAATTTTAATCAATACCCGCAATTTCAAAAAAATAAGAGGTTCACCTAATGGGAACCCTCCTTTTTATGCTGCTATAACCTCTAAAACAGTACCTGTTTTAGCATCAACTAAAAATTCAAATCGTTCTTGTATATCATTTAACATTGTTGTAAGACCGCCGCGATAAACTTCATATGCGACATCATATTTTTCAAATGTCTCTGGAACCATATGTACCCAAGAGCCAGTAATTTCACCTTTATGACTTAATGCTTGTTTCACCATTTTCAATGCTTTTTCTGAAGAAATATGGGATTGTTCTTGTACTTTGTTTGCAACGAGATAACCAGCTGCGAACCCAACGCCAAGACCTGCTACTAAACCTTTCCAGCTCATATATTCACCTCAATTCTATAAAATAAAAATAGTGTACCGATAATAATTATAAAGCAAATACAGCTAAAAAAGAAGAAACTAGAAACATTTCGAAAATTTCGTTACAATAAAAGGGGTATTCTACTAAGGTTTGAAAGAAGGGGACTTCGTGAATAAAGAGACATTACAATTATTTCGTACGTTAACAGAATTACAAGGTGCATCAGGTTTTGAACATGATGTACGCCGTTTTATGAAACAAGAATTAAGCAAATATGCAGATGAAATTGTACAAGACGGTTTAGGGAGCGTATTTGGTCTGAAAAAAGGGGACGAAACTGGCCCGCGTGTTCTTGTAGCAGGTCATATGGATGAAGTAGGTTTCATGATTACGCAAATTACGAAAAACGGAATGCTTCGTTTTCAAACGTTAGGCGGATGGTGGAGTCAAGTTTTATTAGCACAGCGTGTACAAGTTATGACGAAGAATGGTCCTGTTATTGGGGTTGTTGGTTCTATTCCTCCTCATTTATTAAGTGACGCGCAACGTGCAAAACCGATGGATATAAAAAATATGTTAATTGATATAGGTGCAGATAGTTATGAAGATGCGATTGAAATTGGTGTAAAACCAGGACAACAAATCGTGCCGATTTGCCCATTCACGCCGATGGCAAACGAAAAGAAAATTATGGCGAAAGCTTGGGACAACCGTTACGGATGTGGTCTTGCAATCGAATTGTTAAAAGAATTAAAAGATGAAACATTACCAAATACATTATATTCTGGTGCTACTGTACAAGAAGAAGTAGGCCTCCGCGGAGCACAAACAGCTGCAAATATGATTCAACCAGACATTTTTTATGCGCTTGATGCAAGTCCAGCAAACGATGCATCTGGTGACAAAACGCAGTTCGGTCAATTAGGAAAAGGTGCTCTTCTTCGTATTTATGATCGCACGATGGTAACACATAGAGGAATGCGCGAATTCATTTTAGATACAGCAGAAACAAACAACATTCCGTACCAATACTTTATTTCACAAGGTGGTACAGATGCGGGCCGTGTACATACAAGTAACTCTGGTATCCCATCAGCAGTAATTGGTGTTTGTGCACGCTACATTCATACACATGCTTCAATTTTACATGTTGATGATTATGCAGCGGCGAAAGAATTAATTACGAAGCTTGTAAGAACAACAGATAAAACGACGTTAGAGACAATTAAGAATAACGCGTAGAGAAGAAGGGCGAAAAACCCTTCTTTTTTTAGGTTGAATAGATGACCCAGCGATGAGTGGTGGCGGTTAGTGCCTAATGGGTGCTCGAATGATGTATTAAGACCGCGGGTAGGAAGAAAGAAGAAGCCTGTTTTTGTGTTTAGGACCAGTAATATTGTAGAAAGCGACCTTCTTTTATGGGGAGAAGGAATTCCCTGATGGTGTGTGGTAGTGGTTGGTACTTAATTTGTGCCGAAGCGGATATTAGAATAGAATGATGAATTTTTATAGAGGTGAACGAAATGAAAGTAGTAGTTGGATCGAAGAATAAAACGAAGGTTGGCGCTGTGGAGAAGGTTTGGAAAGATGCTGAAATTACATCTCTTTCTGTTCCGTCAGGAGTATCAGCTCAGCCTTTCTCAGATGAAGAGACGATGCAAGGAGCGATCAATAGAGCGAAGCGAGCGCTAGAGGACGGAGAAGCTCCAATTGGGATTGGGCTAGAAGGCGGCGTAATGAAAACGGAGCACGGTTTATTTATGTGTAACTGGGGCGCGCTAGCAACAAGTGATGGGAAAGTATTTGTGGCCGGAGGAGCGCGTATTACGTTACCAGACGATTTTTTAGCACCTCTTGAAGATGGTAAGGAATTAAGCGAAGTGATGGAAGAGTTTGTGCAGCGAAAAGATATTCGTAGTCACGAAGGTGCGATCGGTATTTTTACAGATGATTATGTCGACCGTACGGAATTATTTGTACACGTTGTTAAGTTGTTAGTTGGGCAATATAAGTATGACAAAAAGCAAGCATAAACCTTGCACCGTGCGCGATGTATGGTAGTATAAAAGAAAGATTATAACATGAAAAATGTACCCGTTAGAGGAGGAAATATAGATGAAGTCATTAGAAAGCATGGAGCAATTCCAACAGTTAAAAAATGAAGAGAATGTAGTCTTTATGTTCTCAGCAGAATGGTGCCCAGACTGCCGCTTTGTAGACCCATTTATGCCAGAAGTAGAAGAGAAATATAGTGATTTCTCATTTTACTATGTAGATCGCGATGAGTTTATTGATCTATGCGTAAAATTAGACGTATTTGGCATTCCGAGCTTTGTAGCGTACAATAAAGGTGAAGAAACTGGTCGCTATGTAAACAAAGATCGTAAAACACAAGAACAAATCGAAGAGTTCATTGAAGGTTTAAAATAAGGCAATTTGCCAATTGAATTGTAAAACAACCTCTACCTTCGCGGGGGAGGTTATTTTTTTGGAAGGGAGGAAAAAGAGATGAAGATGACAAGTAAAAAGATGAAAGATGAGTTAATAAAGAAATTATCTCGCCCAGAATGGGACTTTCAGTATGATAGTGAGAAAGAAGTTTTACGTATTGAACAAAAAGACTCCAAAAAAGGTATTAACGTATCGCTTCCAGGAGTTGTGGCAAAATGGGAAGTGAACAAAGAAAAGGCAATTGAAGAAGTTGCTTATTACGTACAAGAAGCGCTAATTGCGATGCATAAAGAAGAAAATAGCGGAGCGAAAATTTTACCTGTTATTCGCTCTACTTCTTTCCCGAAACAAGCAGAAGAAGGAAATCCGTTTATTATGACGGATCATACGGCGGAAACACGTATTTACTATGCGTTAGATTCGAATAAAACGTATCGACTAATTGACGAGCGTCTATTACAAAAATTAGAACTTACAGAACAGCAAGTGCGTGAAATGGCATTATTCAACGCACGCTCATTAGGTTATGAATTTAAACAAGACACAGTAGCGGGGAATACATTCTACTTTTTAAACACAAATGATGGGTATGACGCGACTCGTATTTTAAACGAATCGTTACTACAATCGATGCGTGAAAAGATTTCTGGTGACATGGTTGTTGCTGTTCCTCACCAAGATGTATTAATTATTGCTGATATCGTCAACGAAATCGGTTATGATATTATTGCACAAATGACAATGAAATTTTTTGCCGAAGGGCATGTTCCGATTACATCACTTTCATTCGTATATGAAGATGGAGAATTTGAACCAATCTTTATTTTAGCGAAAAATCGGAAGAAGACAGATGGAAAAGAGAAAGGATGAACGAAGTGAACGTTTTTTACAACCTTGAAGGAATTGGTGACACTTTAATTGTTGCCTTACAAGATATTACTTTAGAGAACCGTACTTTTGATCGCAAAGGAGATGTTGCACGCGTATACGATCGTGAAAGCAACGAGACAGCAGGATTCAACATCTTTAATGCATCTTCTTACTTAGAAGTAAAAGAAACAGGCAACCTTACATTAACGAAAGAGCTTGTAGAGAAAATCAACGAAATTTTAGCGAAGAATGGCTTTGAAGAAACAGTAGAAGCAGATCTTTCTCCGAAATTTGTTGTAGGCTATGTAGCTGAAAAAGAAAAGCATCCAAATGCTGATAAGCTAAACATCTGTAAAGTAGAAATCGGTACAGAAACATTACAAATCGTATGTGGCGCACCAAACGTTGATGCAGGACAAAAAGTTGTCGTTGCAAAAATTGGTGCTGTAATGCCAAGCGGTATGTTAATTAAACCAGCAGAACTTCGCGGTGTTCCTTCTTCTGGAATGATTTGCTCTGCACGTGAATTAGAGCTTCCAGACGCTCCACAAGAGAAAGGTATTCTTGTATTAGAAGATAGCTTTGAAGTTGGACAAGAGTTTAAATTTTAATTGATATAAGAAAAGAGAGGGTGTCCTTTTGGACAGCCTCTCTTTTCTTGTCATTCTTTGTCGGTAAATCGAAATTTCGTGTTAAATCGTTGATATATTGAGAGTTGTGATAGATATATTTAAAAAATCGTTAATATGATAAGGATGTCACCTTTTTTCTTAAAATCTATATTGTATTTTATAAACAATCTAGTTAAAATTTAGAAAAGTAGAAGGGGATAGAAGTATGAAACAGCAACCAAAAATCGCAGAACTTCTAAAACGAATTGAAACTTCAAAACAGCAAGATGTTGAGCTAGGTACTTATGAAATATATTTGTTTAGTGAAAGTGAATTAGAAAAAGGACAAATCGGTTACCGATACGATAAACATAAAAATTCATTAATAAGTGAAGAACACGGAAAATGGAAAGAAGAATGGATTACAATTGGATATGAAACGGATATGGGCGATCCAGTTTTCGTAAATATAGATGATGACGCTTATCCGCTTTATACTGCAGAACGTGGTACAGAAAAATGGCAACCAGTTTATATTGGAAATATAGATGAGATTATAGGGCAATTATAAGAAAAACTTTGAATCCGGTGCAAAGTGATGGGAGAGAAGTATGAAGTATATAAAAATAATGAGCATGATTGCATTCATTGGAATATATATGGCCGGTTGTTCACAAGGGCAGCCGAAAAAAGAAACTACATCTTCTATACAAGAGAAAAACAAAGATACCAAAGAAGACGCACCGGTAGAAAAGCAGCAAGAGCAAGAAAAGAACGAAGAATCGCAAGCAATTCAAACGAATGAGCAAGTAGAACATAAGCAAGAGGAAGTATCATCTGATGAAAAGAAAGAAGAAACTACGCCAGTGCAGCCGACTGAGCAACCAGTGCAAAATAATGAACAAAAAGTAGAGAGTAATGAAAAACAAGAGAAGTTTCTCGTCGTTATTGATCCAGGGCATCAACAAAAAGCGAATTTAAATTTAGAGCCGATTGGACCAGGGGCAACAACGCAAAAATATAAAGTGACAGACGGTACAACAGGTGTTGTGACGAAAAAGAGAGAGGCTGTACTTGTATTAGAAATGGCTTTTTTATTAAAAGAAAAGCTTGAAGCAAAAGGGATACAAGTATTAATGACGAGAACATCACAAGACGTTGATATAAGTAATAAAGAAAGGGCGACATTCGCAAATAATCATAAGGCTAATTTATTTTTACGTCTTCATGCAGATGGTTCTGAAAATCCAAACCAAAGTGGATTCGCTGTATTGACGCCGGCAGAAGGAAGTCCGTATACGAAAGAGATTTATGCGGAAAGTCTTCAAATCTCTCAAACGATTGTAAATAAAATGAGAGAGAATCAACAAGTGAAAGTGAATGGAATTAAATTCAGGGATGATCTTTCTGGATTTAATTGGTCCAAAGTACCTGGTGTACTATTAGAACTTGGGTTTATGTCAAATCCTGAAGAAGATAAAAAATTATCTGACTCGCAGTATGTAAATTCCTTGTTGCAAAGTGTAACGGATAGTGTAGATGAATATCGGAAGAGTAAAGCTTAAACGCAGTCTTACATGAAAGACTGCGTTTTTTTATATGAAAACACTCGTAAATTAGAATATTATGGATAAATATGACATGCTTAATTTTACCTGCACTTTTTGCCGAATGCTGATACAATAAAGGATGTTACTATTTAGTAGAAAGAGTGGTAAGCATGTTAGATTGGATGAAAAAGCTGTTTAACAAAGAGGAAGAACAAACAGCGATGAATAAAGAAGTACCAAAGCAAATTGAAAGTCAGCCGAAAATTCCTCGTGTAAACCACTACACTGAAGCAAGAGAAGCACAAATGGCAAGTAGGAATGCAGGTAAATGCCGTTTTCCTTTAGTACCGGATAATGGGTTCGATGAAGAGGATGAAAGCGAAGTAAATCGCTTCGAAGAACAACCTGTTCAAGGAGTAACATATGAAGAACCGACTGCCCAAAGAGGAATAAAGGTGGAAAGAAGCAGACGACCGTATGTGGAAAAGGTAGTTTCTACATATGAAGAGCCGGAAGTGCAATATGAACCGGTGCGGGAGTCTGTCGTAAAGAAAGCATCTACACCAGCGCAAGAGAGTAACCGTAGACCATTTCGGCCAACAGAAATGATTTCGCCAATTTATGGATATAATCGTCCTTCAGTAGAGAAAAAGGAAGAAAAGCAGGAGGAAGTAAAGGAAAGAGAAGACCTTGAAATATCTGTAGAGGGTAAATCAGTCGTTGATGCATGGTTAGAGAAAAAAGGATATACATTATCTGATTTCTCAGAAGGACAAGCACCAACTTCTTCTAGTCATAGAGCTGCTAACCAGCAAGGAGAGCAACAATATGAAGAGAATAAAAAGGAAGAAAAGTCAGTAGTTGATCAATGGCTAGAGAAAAACGGTTATGAAATTGAACGCCAAGTGCCTTTAGTAGAAGAAAAAGAAGTGATTCAAGAAATGAGTACACCGCAGGAAGTTTCAGCGGATGAATTACTTCATAAAACAGTAGCTGAGCAGATGGAAAGTGCTAAGCTAGAAAAAGATGTAGTGGTGTTAAACGAAAACAATCTACAAGAAGAATTAGTAGCTTCTAAAGTAGAGCACGAGGATACAATATTATCAGAAGAAATTAAACGTAATACAGAAATAAAACAACCTACTATTGAAGTAGAAAAGCAAGCTCCAGAAGAATCAGTGATTGTCAAAGCAGAAGAAAAACTTGAAGAAACAATCATTGTGGAAATACCAGAAGAAGTGTCAAAAGTAGAAGTAATTGCAGAAACGGAAGAGTTTGAAGAAGTAGTTATGGAAACAGAGGCACCTGAAGAAGTGGAAGTAATTACAGAAACAGAAGAGTCAGAAGAAGCTGAAGTAATTACAGAAACAGAAGAGCTAGAAGAAGCTGAAGTAATTGCGGAAACAGAAGAGCTAGAAGAAGTGGAAGTAATTACAGAAACAGAAGAGTCAGAAGAAGTGGAAGTAATTACAGAAACAGAAGAGTCAGAAGAAGTAGAAGTAATTGCGGAAGCAGAAGAGTCAGAAGAAGCTGAAGTAATTGCAGAAATAAACGCGCCTGTAGTAGAGACATTTGTAGCACTTGAGGAAATTCAGCAAGAAGATGAAGCAATTGAACAAAAGAGTGAATTCATACATGTTGCTGAGGCTGATGAACAAACGAAGAAAGATGTTCAAAGCTTTGCGGATGTTTTAATTGCAGAAGAACAACCAGTTGTAGAAGAAGCGCCAGTCGCAGAAGAGCAACAAGTTGTAGAAGAAGCACCGGTCGTAGAAGAGCAATCAGTTGTAGAAGAAGCGCCAGTCGTAGAAGAACAACCAGTTGCCGAGGAAACACCAGTCGCAGAAGAACAACCAGTTGTACAAAAAGAAGAACCAAAACGTGAGAAAAAGCGTCATGTACCATTTAATGTTGTTATGTTGAAACAAGATAGAACACGATTAATGGAAAGACATGCAGCTAGAGCAAATGCAATGCAGCCTTCTGCTAATGTACGAGTAGAGAATAAGCCAGTGCAACAAGAGGTAGCAGAACCACAAGTGGAAGAACGCCCAGTGCAGCAAGTAGTAGCAGAACCACAAGTGGAAGAGCAACCAATGCAGCAAGTAGTAGCAGAGCCACAAGTGGAAGAACAACCAATACAGCAAGTAGTGGTAGAGCAAGTACAAAAGCCAATTTCAAGTACGGAAGTACAAGAGAAAGCATATGTTGTAAATCAAAGAGAGAACGATATGCGAAATGTATTGCACACACCACCGACATACACTGTTCCGCCATTAGCGCTGTTGTCGATTCCACAGCAATCAGCGTTAGATAATACAGAATGGTTAGAGGAGCAGAAAGAATTATTAGATACAACGTTTAATAATTTTCACGTTGGAGCACATGTTATTAATGTATCGCAAGGGCCAGCAGTAACTCGTTTTGAGGTGCAGCCAGACCCAGGTGTGAAAGTAAATAAAATTACAAATTTAAGTGATGATATTAAGTTAAGTTTAGCTGCGAAAGATATTCGTATTGAAGCGCCAATTCCAGGGAAGAGTGCGATTGGAATTGAAGTTCCAAATAAAGAAAGTAAGCCAGTATTTCTTCGCGAAATTTTAAGAAGTCCTGTATTCACAAAGAGTGAATCACCGCTTACTGTTGCGCTGGGGCTTGATATTTCAGGGGATCCAATTGTAACGGATATTCGAAAAATGCCGCACGGACTTATTGCGGGGGCGACGGGTTCAGGTAAAAGTGTGTGTATTAACGCGATTTTAACGAGTATTTTATATAAAGCGAAACCACATGAAGTGAAGTTAATGTTAATTGATCCGAAGATGGTTGAGCTTGCACCATACAATTCTGTTCCACATCTTGTAGCACCTGTTATTACGGATGTAAAAGCAGCGACAGCTGCATTAAAATGGGCAGTTGAGGAAATGGAACGCCGTTATGAATTGTTTGCGCATGCTGGTGCTCGTGATTTAACTCGCTACAATACGATTGTAAGTGAGCGAGAAATTCCAGGAGAGACATTACCTTATATCGTTATTGTCATTGACGAGTTAGCCGATTTAATGATGGTAGCACCTGGTGATGTTGAGGAAGCGATTTGTCGTATTGCGCAAAAAGCACGTGCTTGTGGTATTCATTTATTAGTAGCAACGCAGCGTCCATCTGTAGATGTTATTACAGGTTTAATTAAGTCAAATATTCCAACGCGTATTGCGTTTACTGTATCATCTCAAGTTGATTCGCGTACGATTATTGATATTGGGGGCGCGGAGAAATTACTTGGCCGTGGTGATATGTTATTCTTAGGGAACGGTACATCTAAGCCAGTTCGTGTACAAGGTGTATATGTATCGGATGATGAGATTGAAAAAACAGTTGATCATGTGAAAAAGCAAATGAAGCCGAATTATTTATTTAAGCAAGAGGATTTATTAGCGAAAACAGAACAAGCTGAGTCGGAAGACGAATTGTTCCTTGATGCATGTCAATTTGTTGTAGAACAAGGGGGAGCGTCCACATCTTCTGTACAGCGAAAATTCCGCATCGGTTATAATCGCGCGGCACGTCTCATTGAAGAGATGGAATCGCAAGGAATTATTTCTGAAGGTAGAGGAACGAAACCGAGAGATGTCCTTATTTCTGAGGATGAATTTGCCGCTATGCAGGAAACGAATGTATAGTAAACGATTTTGCTGTATACTAAGAGAAAATGTTGGATAGTAAAGTAGGGAGTAAAGCGACATGAAAGAAATTGAATTAAAATTAAAAGGTGAAATAAATAGACTAACAAATAAAACATTTAAATTTGACGAACGTGTTGGAGAAGGGTGGTTCTCTGCCGTTTACTTTTTAAAGACTAGAGAAATCATCGAAGAATTTCGCCCGAAAAGTGTTGTAACGATGCAATTTTTCCAAAAGGAAAATGCAGTTCTTTGCGGAACGGATGAAGTAATTGCATTGCTACAAACATTCGCTAAAAATCCTGAGGAACTTGAGATTAACTCTTTAAAAGATGGCGATAAAATTAGTCCATTTGAAACAGTGTTAACAATTCATGGTCCTTATGAAAATTTCGGATTTTTAGAAGGTGTCATTGATGGGATTTTAGCTCGTCGTACATCGGTTGCGACAAACGTATATAACGTTGTCCAAGCTGCGCGTAGCGTAGATAAAGAAAAACCAGTTATTTTCATGGGAGATCGTGACGATCATTATACACAACAAGCTGGTGACGGTTATGCAGCATACATCGGAGGTATGAGCGCACAAGCGACGCATGCGATGAATGAATGGTGGGGCAAAAGTGGTATGGGGACGATGCCTCACGCATTAATTCAAATGTTTAATGGTGATGTTGTAGAAGCGGCAAAAGCATATCATAAGAAATTCCCAGAAGATGAATTAGTTGTATTAATTGATTACAACAATGATGTCATTACAGATGCACTTCGCGTAGCGCGTGAATTTGGATCAACATTAAAAGGTGTACGTGTAGATACGTCCCGCACGATGATTGATCAATACTTCATTCGCCACCCAGAAGTACTTGGAACATTCGATCCACGTGGTGTAAACCCATCGCTTGTATTCGCACTTCGTAAAGCACTTGATGAAGAAGGATTCCAGCATGTAGACATCGTTGTAACTGGTGGATTTGATGAGAAGCGTATTCGTGAATTTGAAGCTCAAAACGTACCTGTTGACATATACGGGGTAGGAAGTAGCTTATTAAAAATGAATATTGGCTTTACTGGTGATAATGTAGAATTAAATGGGAAACCAGAAGCAAAAGCTGGTCGTAAATATCGTCCAAACCCACGTTTAGAGCGTGTTCAATTAGAAAAAAGAGAAGAGATGTAAAAGAGAGAAAAACTGATAGGTGATTGACCCTATCAGTTTTTCTGTTATCATAGTATAGCGGCTTCTTTTTTGCTATAATGGACTTGTTATGGATATATAAAGAAGTACGTACGAGTTTATCCTGATAAGTGAAGGGAAGAATAACTTCACTACATCAAAAATGTATGATGATTACCAAAATAAGAAAAGATTCATATACTGTCTTATAGATAGGCCGTTGTATTAGTTCGAAATGTTGGAGGTTCTTTAAGATGACAGTTTACCATTTTGTAGGAATTAAAGGAACAGGAATGAGTTCATTAGCGCAAATTCTTCATGATATGAAGCATACTGTTCAAGGGTCTGATTATGAAAAGCGTTTCTTTACACAAACAGCGTTGGAAAAGCGTAGTATCTCGATCCTTCCTTTTGATAAGAATAATGTAGAAGAAGGACAAGTGATTATTGCAGGAAATGCATTTCCTGATACGCATGAAGAAATCGTAGCAGCAAAAGAATTAAACATCCCAGTCCATCGTTACCATCATTTCTTAGGTGACCTGATGAGCCAATACACAAGTGTTGCTGTAACTGGTGCACACGGAAAAACATCAACAACAGGTTTGTTAGCCCATGTAATGCAAGGTGCACACCCAACATCTTACCTTATTGGAGATGGAACAGGGCATGGGGTAGAAAATAGTAAGTATTTTGTATTTGAAGCTTGTGAGTATCGTCGTCATTTCTTGTCTTATAATCCAGACTATGCAATTATGACGAATATTGATTTTGATCATCCAGATTATTTTGCAGACATCAATGATGTATTCAGTGCATTCCAAGAGATGGCATTGCAAGTGAAAAAAGGCATTATTGCATGTGGAGATGATGAAGAACTTCAAAAAATTCAAGCGAAAGTACCTGTTATTTTCTATGGATTTGGAGAAGATAATGATTTCCAAGCACGCAACATCCAAAAGAGAACAGATGGTACTATTTTTGATGTATTCGTTCGTAATACGTACTATGACACGTTCAAAATTACAGGATACGGCAATCACAGCGTATTAAATGCATTAGCAGTAATTGCACTTTGCCATTATGAAAATGTTGATGTAGAAGCAGTTAAGCATCAGCTAACAACTTTTGAAGGCGTAAAACGTCGCTTTAATGAAAAGCCGATGGGAGAGCAAGTGATTATCGATGACTACGCACACCATCCGACAGAAATTAATGCAACGATTGAAGCAGCTCGTCAAAAACATCCAGAGCGTGAAATTGTCGCTGTATTCCAGCCACACACATTCTCACGTACAGAAAAGTTCTTAGATGAGTTCGCAGAAAGCCTAAGCAAAGCTGATCAAGTATACTTATGTGATATTTTCGGATCAGCACGCGAAAACAAAGGTGAATTAACAATCGAAGATCTGCAAAAGCGTATTGACGGTGCAGAACTAATTACAGATACAACAACGGATGTATTAAAGAAACATAAAAACGGCGTTCTAATTTTCATGGGCGCAGGAGACATCCAAAAATTCGAAGCAGCTTACGTAAAAGAAGTTCAAGTTGCAGAGAAGTAATAGGAAAGACGCATAGCTTGGCTATGCGTCTTTTTTTGTTGTCGTGGTTGTGCATTAATGTTGAAACGTCTATATATATGGAGTTGTGTTCGATATATTTCAAAAATCGTTGATATATTGGTACGTGTTTTGAAATATAAGTGTTAGAATAATAAGAAAACTAAAAAGGGGACTAAAAAACATGTTCACACTTCGAGTAGACGATGAAATCGAATTACAGTTATTAGAGAAGCATCATAAGGAGGAACTATATCAATTAATAGACCAAAACCGTAATCATTTACGAAGATGGCTTCCTTGGGTAGATGGGACCAAATCTGCTGATGCGTATGATGAGATTTGTCCGATGTGGTTAAAGAAGTTTGCAGAGGGAGACGGTTTTGAAAGTGGTATCCGTTACAAAGGAAAGCTCGTTGGGATGGTAGGCATTCACCCAGTAAGTTGGGGGAAGAAAGCGGCAAGTCTTGGATATTATCTTGCAGAAGATGCTGGCGGGAAAGGTATTATGACGCGTAGTGTGAAGGCTGTACTTCACTATGCATTTGAGAATTTAAAATTAAATAAAATGGAAATTAGATGCGGTGTTGAAAATGTGAAAAGCCGCGCTATTCCAGAACGTTTAGGATTTAAGTTAGATGGCATTTTAAGAGATGATGAATGGCTATATGATCATTTTCACGATATCGCTGTATATAGTTTACTAGCTTCAGAGTGGAAGGAGATTCGATGAACGAGAAGATATGCATTATTCCGTATGAAAGTACGTTTCAAGAGGAAGTAGTAGATCTTATCGTTCATATTCAGCAAAAAGAGTATAATGTTTCAATTACGAAAGAAGAGCAACCTGATTTACTTGAAATAGAAACATTCTATCAAAAGGATCAAGGAAACTTTTGGGTAGCAATTTATGATGGGAAAGTAGTTGGAACAGTAGCTTTATTAGATATTGAGAATCATCAAGTAGCGTTAAGAAAAATGTTCGTGAAGAAAGAGTTTCGCGGAAAAGAATGGGGCGCATCACATATGTTGCTTCAAACAGCAATTTCATGGGCTGAGGATAAAAAATTGAAAGATATTTACTTAGGAACAACAGTAAAATTTTTAGCGGCACATCGTTTTTATGAAAAGAATGGTTTTGAAAGTGTGAGTATAGACGAGTTGCCGAAAAACTTTCCGGTGCTACAGGTAGATAAGAAATTTTATAGGTACATTGTGTAAAAGGTCATTTAGAAATGGCCTTTTTCTATGAAGCAAAATGGAAATAGTAGTATAATTTGGGTTAGGGGGTGTAGGTATGAACTTTCCAATTCAAAGAAGTAAGTCAGTAGTCATTTTCGTTTGTCTTACGTTAGCGTTTATGTTTATATATCCAATTGTCATGCTTTTCACCAATAAAGCGCATTGGATGTCAGCGTTGATTGGGATGGGTTTATGCTTCATTGTAAATGTACCACTCGTTTGGGAAGTATTTATTAAAAAACATAAAGTAGAAAATGGCGTATTAAAGTACGGTATTTTAAATGATGATATTGTATTAAAAGATGTGAGAATTATACGTCAGGTCGGAAAGTCTCTTGAAATTACGACGAATGCATATAAAGTACATATGGTTGCGATGCCGCAAAATATGGATGAATTCTTGGGGCTTATAGAGAAAGAAAATCCACATGTGAAAATAGAAATGGTAGGAAAGAAATAAAAACGCTCGGCGAAAATTCCGAGCGTTTTTATTATTATTTTAAGTTCTCTGGGTTTAAAGCTTCTAGTTCAGGTACAACGAAGCGTCCGTCTTTACGGATTAGTACGTCGTCGAAGTAAATTTCGCCGCCGCCGTATTCAGGGCGTTGGATGCATACTAAATCCCAGTGGATGTTCGAGTTGTTGCCGTTCCATGCATCGTCGTAAGCTTGTCCAGGAGTGAAGTGGAAGCTGCCATCGATTTTTTCATCGAATAGGATGTCTCCCATTGGATGTAAGATGTATGGGTTTACGCCAATTGCGAACTCACCAACGTAGCGTGCGCCTTCGTCTGTATCGAAGATTTTGTTAATGCGCTCTGTATCGTTTGCAGTTGCTTCAATGATTTGACCGTTCTCAAACTTAAGTTGTACATTTTCAAATGTATAACCGTTGTAAGGAGATGGTGTGTTGTAAGAAACTGTACCGTTAACAGAATCACGAACTGGTGCAGAGTATACTTCACCGTCTGGAATGTTTAAATGGCCTGAGCATTTAATTGCTGGAATGTCTTTAATAGAGAATGTTAAGTCAGTTCCAGGACCAGTTAAACGAACTTTATCTGTTTTATTCATTAATGTAACAAGGCTATCCATTGCCTTATCCATTTTACCGTAGTCTAAGTTACATACTTCGAAGTAGAAGTCTTCGAAAGCTTCTGTACTCATTTTAGCAAGCTGTGCCATAGAAGCATTTGGGTAGCGAAGAACAACCCAACGTGTTTTTGGAACGCGAATATCTCTATGAACTTTTTTACCAACTGTTTGGCCATGAACTTTCATACGCTCACTTGGAACGTCAGCTTGTTCATTAATATTATCGCCAGAGCGAAGACCGATATAAGCGTCCATGTCTTTCATTACGCTTGCTTCATATGCAGCGATTTGTTCGAAATGTTCTTCAGTAGCACCCATTAATAAAGAGCGATCTACTTGATGATCTTTTAAAGAGACGAATGGGAAACCACCAGCTGCATATGCTTCTTTTACAAGTGCAGTTACAAGTTCTTTTTGTAAGCCAAAGTTTTCAATTAATACTTTTTCACCTTTTTGTAAGCGGATAGAGTAGTTAATTAAATTGTATGCTAACTTTTCAATACGTGGATCTTTCATATGTAAAGCCTCCCTACTAATTATGTATCCTCTCCTATTGTAACCTACTTAGTGGAATTTGTTGAATGATTTATGTTACAGTTAACGAATAAGTATGAAAATTCTAATGATGAGATAGGGATTAGAATGAAACGGAAAATGATTGTATAATAGGGGAAAGTATGAAAAAGATAAAGGAAGTGATGAAATGCAAGTTCTTTTATATGTAAGTGCGGCTATTATCGCGGTTGCTTTCGCAGTATTAGTAGTGTATGTATGCAGAACGTTGTTATCGGTTCAGAAGACGTTGGAAAACGTTGCAAGCACGTTAGAAGGTTTAGAAAAGCAAATGCAAGGAATTAGCGTAGAGACAGAGCAATTATTACATAAAACGAATGCGTTAGCTGATGATATTCAACAGAAGTCACAGTCATTAAATAAAGTGGTAGCGGGTGTAGATGGGATTGGAACGACAATCCAATCTTTAAATACGAAGCTTCGTAATGTATCAGACTCTGTAACGGACGAAATTGAAAATAACGCTGATAAAGTAGCGCAAGTTGTACAGTGGAGCAGTGCGGCGATTGAAGTATACAATCATTACCGTGCGTCGAGACAAGAGAAGAAGGTTGAAAAAGAAGAGCGTAAATTAGAAAGAATTGAGAAAAAAGCTGAAAAGAAAGAGAAGCGCTCTAGATTTCGTATGAGAGGTGAATCGTGATGAATATGACAAAACTTGAAACAATTGAAGAGCTTGAAGTCTTAGTAGAAAAGAATGAGCCGTATGTGCTTTTTAAACATAGTACGACATGCCCGATTAGTCACGGTGCATACACAGAATTTCAAGCGTATTGCAGTGAAGAAAGAGAAGTGCCAGCGTATTACTTATACGTACAAGATGCGAGAGATGTGTCAAATCGTGTTGCAGAACAATACAGTATTAGACATGAATCACCGCAAGTGCTATACATAAAAGATGGGATGGTAGTATGGAATACATCTCATTGGAATATTAAAAAAGATGCTTTAGAAGAGAATATAAAGTAAAAAGAAGCAAGCTAAAGGTGCTTGCTTCTTTTTTTTGTTTTTGTTGAAATATATTTAGTGGTACACTATTAATAGTTCAAACTAAATAACTAGATTGTTGAAAGTAGGTTTTAAGTAATGAAGAAAATGGCATTATCCTTCGCAGTCGTAAGTTTATTACTGGGAGCTTGTAGTAACAATAGTAATACGATTAGTAAGAAGGATGAAGTTATACAAAAAGATACAAAAGAAAAAAGTATGATTCCGAGAACTGCTGTTTCTAAAGATTATTATAGAACTGTTATTCCTTTAAAAGAACAAAAGGTTATTAATACAGCTAATATAAAAACAAATTCTAAATTAGATTTAGCAGAGTATGAAAATGGTTTAATAAATATTGCAACGCAGCAATTTGATACAGAGAGTCACGTACTGCAATTAAACCAGTATATTCCAGAGAAACTAATTGATGAATTAGTTGCGAAAGTAGAAGCGCCAGTTTTGACGAATATTATAGAACAAGACTATTTCGGAAAACAGAATTCAAATGAATTAAGTTTATCTGGTGTTATGATTGGCTTAGCTATGTCTTCAAGTGTATCGAATGAAGAGGCTATGTCTAAAGGGACTGAAGTTGCTAAACAACTTATTGAAGCTATTAACAAAAATGATAAGTATAACAAATCTCCAATTACGTTTGCTATCTTTAAGCAAGAAAGTACTAGTTCTTTAAAAAATGGTACGTATATTGCTAGTGCTACTGTTCAAAAGAATGATACGAACCTTGGAAATTGGAGTACAATTGATGAAAAGTCGTATTCATATCCTTCTGATGAATTTACACAAGCACATGGAGAAGATAATACAAAAATAAATAACTTTGCTAAGGAAATAAAAGGTTTTTCTAATGGAGATTTTATTCCAGTCAACGCTAAAGTTTCTTATAAGAAAGATCAAATGGATACATTAAATATGAATATTGTTATTAAATATAACGGTAAAACAGAATTAATGGCTCTTACCCAATTGGCTGCGCAAGGTATGTTAGACAAATTGCCTAAAGATGCGAAAGTACAATTACAGATCAAGTCCGAAAGTAAAATCGAGGCTGTGATTATAAAAGAGAAAAACAGTGATAAACCGTTTGTTTCCTTCTTGTAAAAAAGACAGTATGTAAACTGTCTTTTTTTATTTTAAATGAAAATATACAACGTTTTTTGATGGTAATTCATTGCTGTATATCGTGTGACAATCGTATATGTATCAGCTATAATAAGTTATCTTAAAAAAGTAACATATAGGAATTTGAAAGAGGTGGCTTTCTTATGGCATCACAACAATTAGGTCGTTTACGTTCTGAAATTGATCAACTTAATTTACAAATATTAGAGTTACTAAACGAAAGAGGTCGTCTCGTACAAGAAGTTGGTAATTTAAAAGAAGTACAAGGTGTGAAACGTTTTGATCCTGTACGTGAAAGAAATATGCTGGATTTAATTGCAGAGAATAATAATGGTCCATTTGAAACTTCGACTTTACAACATATTTTCAAACAAATTTTTCAAGCTGGTTTAGAATTACAAGAAGATGATCATCGTAAAGCATTACTTGTTTCTCGTAAGAAAAAAACAGAAGATACGATTGTTGAAATTAATGGTGAAAAAATTGGTGACGGAAATCAGCATTTTATTATGGGACCGTGTGCAGTGGAAAGTTATGAACAAGTACGTCAAGTTGCTGAAGCAATGAAAGAGCAAGGTCTGAAATTAATGCGTGGTGGTGCGTTCAAACCACGTACTTCACCGTATGATTTTCAAGGTCTTGGATTAGAGGGATTACAAATTTTGCGCCAGGTAGCAGATGAATATGATTTGGCTGTTATTAGTGAAATTTTAAATCCGAATGATATTGAGATGTCATTAGATTACGTTGATGTTATTCAAATTGGTGCTCGCAATATGCAAAACTTTGATTTGCTAAGGGCAGCTGGTGCTGTAAATAAACCAGTATTATTAAAACGTGGTCTATCAGCAACGATTGAAGAATTCATTAATGCGGCAGAATATATTATGGCAAAGGGAAATGGGAACATTATTTTATGTGAACGAGGTATTCGCACGTATGAAAGAGCGACGCGTAATACGCTTGATATTTCCGCTGTGCCGATTTTAAAGAAAGAAACACATTTACCTGTCGTTGTCGATGTAACGCATTCTACAGGGCGACGTGACCTTCTCTTACCAACTGCAAAAGCAGCGATGGCAATTGGTGCAGATGCAATTATGGCTGAAGTACATCCAGATCCAGCTGTAGCTTTATCAGATGCGGCGCAGCAAATGAATATACCGCAGTTCAATGATTTTATGAATGAATTAAAATCATTTGGAAGTAAATTATAAAAACTTTTAATGAGCTGTTCCAAAAAGGGATTTTGGAACAGCTTTCTCTTATTGTATAGCGACTGTCATTGTCGATTTTTGTTGGTAAGTTGATATATTAAAAAAATCGCTGATATAATTAGAGTTGCGGTCGATATATTTGGAAAATCGCTGATATATTTCGAGTTATAGTCGATATATTCGAAAAATCGCCGATATAAATTTCATTTACTATCGTACTGCTTAAAATAAGATTTCTACTTAGGAAACATCTATTTTTTTACAAAAAATGCCCTTTTTTCATAAAAAATACGAAAATACGAGAAAAGAAGCGAATTTTTTCGAAACTTTTGCGGGAAAATATTGTATGAGCCTGCGTTTTTATCGTATCATTAGTAAAAGGAAGAACTCGGGACGATTGGTGGCATCTGCAAATAGAGTTGATGTCTTTTTTTCATTCAAGTAACCGATACATAAAAATAGATAACAAAAATAGAAGGAGTGTGCGATGAGATGAACGTAACAATCTATGATGTAGCGCGCGAAGCAAACGTTTCAATGGCTACCGTATCTCGTGTTGTGAACGGTAACCCAAATGTAAAGCCTACAACAAGAAAGAAAGTATTAGAAGCAATTGATCGTTTAGGATACCGCCCGAATGCGGTAGCACGTGGACTAGCAAGTAAGAAGACAACTACAGTAGGTGTTATTATTCCTGATATCTCAAATACGTTTTATGCAGAACTTGCACGTGGAATTGAAGATATCGCAACAATGTACAAATATAACATCATTTTAAGTAACTCTGATCAAAACAAAGAGAAAGAGTTCCATTTATTAAATACGATGCTTGGAAAACAAGTGGACGGAATTGTTTTCATGGGTGAAGATATTACAGACATTCACATTGAAGAATTTAAAAAATCTCCAGTACCAATTGTATTAGCAGCGTCATTTGATGAGCAAAATGAAACGCCATCAGTAAATATTGATTATACACAAGCAGCTTATGATGCAATGAAGCACTTTATCGAGCAAGGACATAAACGTATCGGTTTCGTCTCTGGTCCTTTCATTGATAAAGCGGGAAGCGCGAAGAAGTTACAAGGTTATAAAAAAGCTTTAGAAGAAGCAGGTATTTCATATGATGAAAATCTTGTAATCGATGGAGATTACACATATGACTCAGGTATTGAAGCATTCGAAAAGCTTTGGAGCAATGATGAAAAGCCAACAGCAATCTTCGTGTCTTCTGATGAAATGGCACTAGGTGTAATCCATGCAGCACAAGACGCTGGATTAAACGTACCAACTGACGTAGAAGTACTTGGTTTCGATAATACACGTCTTGCATTAATGGTTCGTCCGCAGCTTTCAACAGTTGTTCAACCGATGTATGATATCGGTGCAGTAGCAATGCGTTTATTAACAAAGTATATGAACAAAGAAAAAGTGGAAGATCACACTGTTATATTACCTCACCGTATCCAATTTAGAGATTCAACGAAGTAAGTATAAAAAAGCTCACAGCATTTGCTGTGAGCTTTTTTTCGGATTCAGGATAGTATTTTTGTACGACTGTATCCACCGCTTTATTTTTCTTAACGTGTAAAAATCTTGCGTACAATTCTTTTCCAGTTTCAAAGGGGGTATCGTCTAATTCAAACACATGCAACACTTTTCGAAACGTCCACGTTACTTGCTCATCGTACATATTATCGTACGTATCTTCAGATTGCATAGCAATTTTTTTACCAAGTTCGTGAGCATCCTCTAAACTGTTTGCTTTAACAAGAATAATGCTTTCTTCAAAAAGTGTATTGTGATTCTCTTCATAATGCCCATCAATTTTCGTAGAATTAGGCTCACTAGAATGAACAGACTCAAACAATAATTTTACAGCGTACATATTATGCTGTATGTTTCACTTTATAAATAATACTTGCGACAAGCGAAGCAGGTATTGTAAATACGTTACTTTGATAATGGTAATGTACTTGGGATTCTTCATAAGACATATTGTCATATAGTTCGTTTTGTGAGACATTCATTTTTTTCTGTTTTTCTTTGAGCATTTTAATGTAGTTGTACTGTATTGGGACGAGAATGATGAAATAAGCTAATACGATTAGTGAAATCCAAATCATTATGAACACTCCCTTATAAAGAATATTTCTATATAACAATTATATCAATAAAAAGAAAAAATAACCATTTTTTTTGTTGGAGCTAATTTTCTTCTAAAAATGCGAACAGTTCCTTTTGGTTCTGTCTCTTATACACATC
>NZ_JBEUTW010000011.1:0-3790 GCF_040492675.1 Bacillus sp. AP50 | reverse complement strand
TCCGTTATATGTTATTTTTCCATTTAACTCTTCACCTGCATGAAGCTGAATCGCCAAGTCATAGTTTGTCTGTTCGTAGGCTTCCATTCCTGTTACAGTAAATCCAATCCCCCCCGTAGCATGTTCTACTTGCTCCGAAGAGTTTACTGGATAATTTTCAAAAGCCATAATATGGTCAAATAACATACCTGATACTTCCCCATTGCTTTGAATATCCGCAAGTGATAAATAATCATATTTTCCAGCAAGCAGGGATTGCTCTTGAACTTTTTTAATTAATCCCACCAGCGTTTCTTCTTCAGTAGCTGAAACCCTAACAGGAATAGTATTAATAAACAATCCGACAATCTTTTCGACCCCATAAATTTCTGAAGGCCTTCCCGAAACAACAGAGCCGAAAACTACGTCTCTGGTATCATTTAATTTTTGCAGGAGAATCCCCCAGAATGTTTGAATAAGTGTATTCATCGTAACCTGATTCATATTGGCCAACTGCTGTAACTGCCCCGTAAGAGATTCTCCCAGTCCAAAATGCAACTCTTCTCTAACATTTTCTGAAGAGTTAGATAGCTTATGATAAGGAATTCTCGATATCTCTTTATATTCGTGAAGATAGTTCTTCCAGAAAGATCTCGCCTCTTCTTCATTTTGTTCATCAAGCCACCTAATAAAGGAGCTGTACGGGATTGTTTTTTCAACTTTTACTGGGAGATTATTAAGATACATATAATAGAAATTGAATAAATCACTTAAAACAACATCCATACACCAGCCGTCCATCAGAATATGATGGCTGCTTATCAGTAGTAGATTTGTACTTTCTCCCGTTTTAAAAAGAGAAAACCGAATAAGCAGATCCCGGGAGAGGTCAAAACCTCTCTCCCGGTCTTTCTTTTTATATTCCTTTAGGTAAGCCGAACGTTGTGCCTCAGGCATATTTGAAATATCCTCAGTATAAACTGATGCTTCTCTGTTCTTTAATACAATCTGCATCGGACGCTTTATTTTTTCATATAAAAATATAGTTCTTAAAACATCATACTTTTCTATGAGAGCATTAACACTAGCTATTAGACAATCTATGTTCACAGAACCTTCTATATCAAAGGACAGTTGTTCAAAATACACTTGATTTTTCTGATCTTTAATTGTGTGAAATAACATTCCTTGCTGCATGGGGGATAACCGATAAATATCCTTGACGTTTTTTCTGTCAAACATCTACTTCACTCCTAATTTATTTATCTAGGCTATTTTTTTGATTCGAAAACTTCAAAAATATTGTCCAACTCGTCTAGAGTCATATCATTCTCACTGAAATCACTTGGAGTAAGCTCGATTTCATCTTTTTCGCTACAAAACTTCATCAGAGCGACTAGATTTTGACGATAAAGGCTTCCTAGCATCTTAATAGTTCTCTTACTAAATACCTTTGGATTGTAGCTGATATTAATCTGTAAAACTCCTCCTACCACCATTCCATTCCATTCAAGTAAATGCTCCTGATGGTTCTTTCCGCTAATTTGTCGGCCCATCGGCATGCTAGAGTAGAGTTGAACATCGTCTTCTTCAAAAGCTCCAAGGTAGTTAAAACTAATTTCAGGCTCTATCGTCTTTCCTATAGCTACACTTGAATTTAAATACTTGAAAACTCCATACCCAGCTCCCTTTTTTGGTACCTTTCGGAGGGTCTCTTTAACAGTCTTAATAACAGATGCCATATTGCCTGAATCCAGTTCAAAGATGACGGGGAATATGCTTGTAAACCATCCTACCGTTCTGCTTAGATCCATTCCATCTATCAACTCTTCTCTTCCATGACCTTCCAGACTAACGGCCAGAGTATTTTCTCCTGTCCACTCCTTTATTGTCATTGCGAGAGCAGCTAGAAGAAGATCATTAATTTCTGTCTGAAATACCTTGTGTACCTCAGTTAAAAGCATGATGGTTTCATTTTTGTTTAACAATATCCCTTCTATTTGTAAATCTTCATATAGATGCCTACCTGAATACTGATAGTCTTTAGGCAATGTTGGTATTGTCTTAGACTGAATGTTTCTCCAATAAACAACCTCTTTTTCATTTTTGCGACTCGATACGTATTGTGCAAGTCCATTAGCCCAATCCTGATAAGAAGTTGTTTTTGCCGGAAGAGAATCATCCCCTTTTTCATATAGGCGGTAAAAATCCTCAAGGAGGATCCTCCATGATACTCCGTCTATTATCAGGTGGTGAATGGCGATTAGCAAATGGCTACCTTCTTCTGTGTTGAACACTGCCAGCTTGAAAAGCGAGCCATTAGAAAACTGGATGCTTCCCTGTATTCGATTTGCCTCCTTCTCAATTAAAGAAACAGGATTTTCCATACCCCTAAAATCAAAGTTTTTTACAGTGCACTCAATCCCCTGTGTTCCCCGATTATACTGAGAGGAAGAATCCAAAGAAAAAGCAATCCGCAATGCATCATGATGCTCGCATAGTTTTCTGAAGCAGTTCTCTATTAATTCAGGCTTCCATCCTTCTTTCCTAAACAACATCATCGATTGATTAAAGTGCTCTGGCCTTTCAAATTCCTGTTCTAAAAACCAATGCTGTATAGGAGTAAGAGGAATTGTTCCCTCAATTGCACTCTGTTTGGCTTCTGTCTGGAAAGACTCAATAAATGGACTCAATTCATATATAGTTGGATTTTTAAACATTTCCATCATGTTCAGCTTTAAATTGAGCTCATTTAACCTTGCAGCGATCTGAATGGCTTTAATAGAGTCACCTCCCAGTTCGAAGAAATTATCATGGATTCCTACACGCTCCACCCGTAGAACTCCCTTCCATACATCTGCAAGCAGCTTCTCCATTTCAGAGAGAGGTGCAGTGTACTCCGTTCCTTCGTCCATCGTAAAATCAGGTTCTGGAAGAGATTTCTTATCTATTTTCCCATTAGGTGTAAGCGGTAGAGAATTCAGCCTTATAAAGTATGAAGGGATCATATATTCAGGCAGCTCTTTCTGCAGGTGCTGGCGCATCTCTGTAACCATCCAGTCTCTCTCAGAAACGATATAGGCACATAAATTACGATCCTTGAGAACAACGACTGCTTCTTTGACAAAAGCATGTTCAGTCAGCTTGGTTTCTATTTCTCCCAATTCAACTCGGTAGCCCCTGATTTTTACTTGCTCATCATTCCGGCCTAAAAACTCTATATTTCCATCGGACAGCCAGCGAACAATATCTCCCGTCCTATAAATCTTTTCATTCACTTGATATGGATTAACAATGAAACGCTCCTTTGTCATATCTCCTCTATTTAAATATCCGCGAGCTACTCCCTCTCCTCCTATAAAGAGTTCTCCTGGAACCCCTATAGGTTGCAGCTGGAGGTCTTTATTAAAGATATAAACACGCTTATTGGCAATTGGTTTTCCAATCACCACTTTATTCAGCTCTGGACTGCATTCGCCAATAGTAGCATCCACTACTGTTTCAGTAGGTCCATATGCATTTAAAAATCTCCTGTTTCTTCCCCATACTTTCACCAGATCTACAGGTAACGCTTCCCCGCTGGTGCTTAACGTATGTAAATCTGGCAGTTCAGCAAACGGAAGTGCTTTTAACATGGATGGGGGAATAAAAGGAATGGAATTTATCGCATTTTCTTCCAACCACTTAACAAACTCTTGCCCAGAAAGAAAAATCTCCTTATCACAGATATAAAGGGTAGCACCAGATAATAGCGTATGAAAAATATCTCCCACAGAAGCATCAAAACTGTAAGAAGCAAACTGAAGGACCC
>NZ_JBEUTW010000010.1:0-17750 GCF_040492675.1 Bacillus sp. AP50 | reverse complement strand
ATATAAAATTAAAGCTTATTATTATTTTATGAATATTTTGTTATAAATAGGGATTTTTTTCAACTTTTAAAGATTAACTTAATAATAAAGGTGGTGTACTAAATGAGTAATTTGTTCTTAAAAGAAAAGAAAGCTCTAGAAGTAAACGGATACAAGAAATTCCAACTTGCAGATTTACCTGTTCAAAACCTAGAAAAAGATTTTATGCAGATGACAGCCGAATTTGATCGATTACCGGTAGATACATACTCATTAGAGAGTCACAGGTACAGAAGATATTCACGCGCACTGATTAATCCTTGGGATAATCATTTTCAATGGCTTCCTAATCACTTTGACGAACAAGGGCAACCTCAATCTCTGTATTTTCAAGGAAGCTTTAACGCTGAATACCTCGCTGAGTACCGTGCTTTCCCCTCACTTAGCGAAGAAATAAAGGAAAACGAACTCTTAAAAGAAATAATAAAATATGATTTTAATGAAACATTCTGGGATACACATGACAAGTTACTTCCTGTTCATGTTGGTGTACATTTTGTAAAGTATATGGTCACAGAAGATGGTCAGGAGTCTATCGCTTCTCCAAATACCCTGCATCAAGATGGAGAGCCCTTCACCTTTGTCCACTTAGTCACCTATAAAAATGTGATTGGCGGGACTAGTACGATTGCCACCACGAATTGTGCCGGTTTAAAAAGGGAAGATGTTGATAAAAAATTCATTCTTGATGAGTTTGATCTCATAAATCCTCTTGACTCTTATGGTGTTTGTGACCAAAAGGTCAGTCACTATGTTAAAGGAGTGAAAAAAGGAAAGGAGCCGCAACCAGCTGAAAGAGGTGTCCTTCTTATTGACTTTACTCCTACTGTTATTGCAATCACCTAATAAATTATATAGAGCTTAAAATGGTTTCCTCTTAATTTTATATTTATTTATGTCACCACTATATAGTGACACTTCTGTTGTCTTTTTTTCCTCGCAAAAATCAATGATTCACAACTATCAAGAGAGAGGATCCTCCTCTCTTTTGACTTTTATTGAAAGTTTTATATTCATATCTGGTAAAGGGATATTCTATTCTAATACACTTGGGCACCTACTAAGAATAGATTTATATGTGTTGGTACGAAAGCCGAAGAAAATCATGGTAAGCCGAAACAAGAACAAGCTGCCAAAGAAACAAAAAAGGAAAATAAGTTAACGAAAGGCCAAAAAATGGCTAACATTCTTAGCAATACAAATTGGCAAGGTACGCGAGTATACGACAAAGATAAAAATGATGTAACAAAAGAAAATGCAAACTTCATTGGCCTTGCAAAATATGATGCAAAGTCTGGAAGATATGAATTTTTTGATGCTAAAACAGGTGCAAGTCGTGGCGATAAAGGAACTTTCTTTATCACAAATGATGGGAAGAAGAGAATATTAATTTCAGAATCAATGAAATATCAAGCTTTTGTTGATATGACAAAGCTAAATAAGAATGTATTTACTTATAAACGAATGGGGAAAGATGCTAACGGTAAAGATGTAGAAGTTTTCGTTGAACATGTTCCATATAAAGAAAAAGAGCTTTCTTTCACTGATCCGGACAAGCAGCTGAACACGACTACAGGCGATATCGTTAAAAACATTGATGGAGATAAGATTTTAGGTGGAACCCTTTGGCACGGAACAAAAGTATTAGATGAAGCTGGTAATGACGTAACACAGTTTAATTCGAATTTTATAAGTCTAGCAAAATTTGATGACAAGTCTAATAAATACGAGTTTTTCAATAGCGAAACAGGTCAAAGCCGCGGTGACTATGGCTACTTCGATGTTGTACACGAAAATAAAATAAGAGCCCATGTTTCAATTGGAAATAACAAATACGGTGCTGCTCTTGAACTTACTGAACTAAATAAAAATAAATTTACGTATAAGAGAACTGGTAAAGACCAAGCTGGTAAGGATATAACTATATTTGTTGAACATGAACCTTATAAAGGTGATATGAAACCACAATTTAGCTTTTAAAAACATTTGATTAAAGATCCTGTACTTGAGTTACAGGATCTTTCTTATTAAGCAAGAGAACAAAAAGACGAAAAACATGTAGCTTTTCGTCTGCACAATATTCCCACCTTATAGTTGATGATTTACAAAACCTAAAAACATACCGATACAAAATAAAATTTGTGACCAAGTAAAAAGCGCCCTACTTACAGGGCGCTTTTTTATACTTAATGACTAATACTAGCTGTTGGGTATAATGTTGTTCCTCCAATTGAAACTTTTATTTCATTTGTTAATGGAACATTTTGTTCATTAATAATTGTTCTCCACCATTCCCATGCAAGACCTGTACATTCTCTTGCTACAATTTTTATATTTTTTGAGTTCGGTGGAAGAGGGATAACTGTAGAGTAATGAGCCGTTTTGTCTTTTCCGCTACCATCCCACGTTTTATGTGTTAGTACTTCGTTACCCTTTTGGTCAAATGTGAATTCATCCCAAGATACATCAAATTGAGCAACGTAAGCACCGTAATGATCAAGTGTCATTTTAGCACTTGAATATTCTGTAGTTGTCGTCTCAATATAATCTGTATTGTTATGAACAGCAGCAGTTGCATTATCTTTTAAGAAAGTGCTTGTATATGAAATTGGGTATGCTGGATTTTTAAGACTTAATTCAGCATTATCTTTAATGATATTTCGGATTTCATTGAAATCTTTAGTAACAACCTTGTTATGCTCTTTCGCATCTCCGCCTAATACTACAGCAGTAAAGGTACTTTCTTCAAAAATATCTTTATACTGTCCACTTGTTTCAACGCTGTTATCCTTAAGTAAGGCTTTAAAAGCAGCTTGTACATCTTTGCTCTTAGATGTTGTTTCTAATTTTACATAAATCGTTCTACCATAAGCTACATTTGAAACCATAACAGGTGGAGCCGAATTACTTACGCCTTTTCGAGTTAACTCATCAAAAGTAACACTATTATCAAAAAGGTCGGATGGATTGTTAGGTAGTTCAGCACTTACCGTATAAAATATTTGCTTATATGCGGCAACCATCACTTTTTTCTCTCCGTTTGCAACCGCATTAAAATCAATGTTTAGACTGTTATCAAGATATTTAGCGTTAACATTAAGAGCACTTGCGATTTGTGATTTACTATAAACCATAGATTCCGTATACTGCATTCTTGCAGGCAACGTATGTGTTGTAGAATACTTTTCATTCCAAGTAGATACTAAATCGTCTACTGCTCCAGCTACATTACCATATGTCGGATTTTGGACAGTGATTGTATTTTCTTTTCTCATGCCAGGTAAGTCTATACTAATATTCAAAGGCTTTCTCTTAGCCACTAATAAACTTGGTTGATTGTCTGCAAAAGCTTTATTTGCAAGTTGTACAGCTCCTGGATACGTGCGATTCACTACAGAATCAATAATTGAAATATCGACTGGTGACGTTGTAAGTGATTTTTTTTCGCGTTCCACTACTACAAATTTACCATTTGAATTGATACTTTCTTTCGGAACAAAACTCTCTACTTTATCACCATTTACAGCTAAAACCTCTTGATTATTATATTTAAGATTTGCTATACCAGTATCAATGCCACTAGCATTTTTGGTTACATCAGTTACATTACTTGCTTTTGTTTCTGCGAAGGAAATAGATGAATAATTAATAGTGCATAAACTAACTAATAAACATGCAAGGAACTTTCTTCTTTTAGTGTTTTTCTTAATATTCAGAAAAATCACCCCGTTCTTTTTTAGTAAAATATGATAATGATCGATAAATGATAGCTAACTAATAAACTTACATAAATGCTTTTAAAAGTTCTTGAATTAACGGGATTACGCCACCTACAAATTTTAAAACTGCCATTGCGATTTCCATATTATTTCCTCCTTTTTATTGCTACGAAAATGTGATTTATCTTTATGCCCTCATTATAGTGACCCCTTACACTTTTATCAATACACTCTGATATGCAATATTACATATCAAAAAACAAGCTGAATTCTTTTAAAAAGTTATACAGGGATATTTTTTTCGTTTAGTACATACTTGAAAAGGTGAAGCATTCTTTTGCATTTTATGAGTAGTCACATAAAAAAGCTGCTGCCTATAAAATACAGACAGCAACTTCAACTAGAGTAGCTTGCATAATCTACGCAAGCTACGGTATTTTTTTACATTTTATAACTAATAAACTGCGATTGGCCCATAAGGACCATTAATAATTTCTATTTTTGTTTCAAAAATATCTGTCAAAAGTGTTGAGTCCATAACTTCTTCTACTGTTCCAAAAGCAGCAATTTGTCCATCTTTCATAGCACAAATTTTATCCGAGTATTTAGCTGCAAAATTTATGTCATGCATAACAGTCAAAATTGTTCTTCCAAATTCATTAGCTGCACGTCTTAAATGCTCCATCATTTGAACAGAACGAGCAACATCAAGGTTGTTCAGAGGTTCGTCCAAAAGTACATATTCCGTCTCTTGGCACAATACCATCGCTACATATGCCCTTTGTCTTTGACCACCAGAAAGCTCATCTAAATATCTATTCTCTAAACTAGTTAAATCTAAAAAATCGATATATTTAGAAATGATAACCTCATCTTCTTTAGTCAATCTTCCCTTTGAATAAGGAAAGCGCCCAAATCCAACTAATTGTCTAACTGTAAGCCTAGTTACAAAATGATTTTCTTGTCGCAATATAGTCAAAACTTTTGCTAAGTCTTTCGATTTAGATTCAGAAACATCCATATTTGCTACCTGAATTTGGCCTTCATCCATATCTAAAAGTCTGCCAATCATCAAAAGTGTCGTTGACTTTCCAGCACCATTTGGTCCAATTAAAGAAGTAAAGCCTGCTTTTGGTATTTCAATATCCAAAGGTCCTATTTTTACCTTATCAGTATAGAACTTTTTAACATTATCAATTTTTATCATAAAGCCCTCTTCCTTAAAACTATAGTTAAGAATATGATTCCACCAAATAATTCAATAATAACTGAAACTACACCTTGAGCATGGAATACATGATACATTAAAAAGTATGCACTCGTCATTATTAAAAATCCTATGGCAAAAGCCATTGGGAAAATATATCTATGATCATAAGTTGACGCCGCCTGATAACTCAAAGTCGCTACTAAAAAGCCGTAGAAAGTAAGTGGCCCAATTAGAGCTGTTGAAATAGACATCAAAATAGCTACTAATACAAGCGTATAAATTACACTAGGTTGATATTTAACTCCAAAAGAAGTAGCAACATCCTTTCCTAGTGACAAAACATTCAAATTCTTAGAATGAGCAAAAATTAATACTGCTACAATTATGATCATAGGAATTACAATAGGAAAATATGCAGGATCTGCATGATTAACAGAACCAAATAATCTTGCTTGTAAAATATCAAATTCTGAAGGCGCAAGTAGTTTTCTCATGAAAGTTGACACAGAATTTAGCCCGGTACCAATAATAATTCCAACTAAAAGCATAAGTTGTAAATTCCCGTATTTACCGGAAAGTAACCATCCATAAAGTATCAAACTCATGAAGACCATAACAACAACTTGGAATAAAAATGAGCCAATTCCATTAAAATTTATTAATGCACCAGCACCAAAGAAGAATATTGTACTCGTATGAATTGCTGAATAAAGTGATTCGAAACCTAAAAGCGATGGAGTAATAATTTTATTATTCGTAATAGATTGGAAAGCAACTGTCGACAAGCTATGGCAAACTGCAGCGATAATCATTGCAACAATAGCTACTATCCTTCTCTTAACAACTGGGATAAAAGAAGGTGAATCTATCGGAACTGGATTGTTATAAACTAAAAGTCCATATGAAGAAAGAAGACCTAAAGCAATCAATGTTATCAGTAAAATCCAATAACGTCTTGCTTCCTTCTTAGACCGAAAAGCACTAGCTGATCTACTTTCATTATGAAGGCTAGAATCGATTTCGACATTTTCTTTTTTTCTATATTCTAATGTGATCATCGTAGCCTCCTTGGTTTTCTTTTTCTCAATAAAATAGTAATAAACACGACTGCTCCCACTGTTGCAAGTATTAAAGAAACAGGTACTTCAAAAGGCTGTATAATTGTTCGAGAAATGATGTCACAGGCAGTTATTGAACCCATTCCAATCACACAAACCCAAGGTAAATTACTCCTAAGGTCATCACCTCTAAACATTGAAACGATATTTGGCACAATTAATCCCAAGAAAGGTAAGTGTCCAATAACAGCTGCAACAATTCCAACTGCAACCGAGATAAGAGCAGTCCCAAAAAGAACAATTCTATTGTAATTAACTCCAAGACTTGTTGCGACATCTTCTCCTAGTCCAGCTAAAGTCAATCTGTTAGCATACATAAAAATAAGAAAAGTAATGATAACAATCAGCCATAAATATTCATATCTTCCGACCTGAACGTTAGCAAATGAACCGACAAACCAAGTTTCAATACTTTGCGTCTTTTGAAAAAGGAGTCCTAAAAAAGTAGACACTGCAGAAATAACTGCTCCAAGCATCAATCCAATAATCGGGACAATTAAAGACGAACGAAGCTTAACTCTTCTTAAAAATAAAAAGAAAATCATAGTTCCTATAAAAGAAAAAATGATTGCACCAGTCATTCTTTGAACTAAAGTCGGGGCAGGAAATAGTAAATACACAAAAAGCAGGCCTAAGCCTGACCATTCAATCGTCCCCGTTGTAGTAGGTTCAACAAAACGATTCTGTGTAATGAGTTGCATGACGAGCCCTGCCATTGCCATCGCAGCTCCAGTAAGCATTAATGCAAACGTTCTTGGAACACGAGTGATGAAAAACATCTCCATTCCGTCCTCTTGTCCACGTATATCATAAACTCCAGTAAACAGTGATATAATCCCTAAAATTATAACAACTATAACTGCTATTATAAAAGGTTTTGTCCATATTTTATTTTGATTATAAAACTGGGGTTGAGAAATATTCTCAACCCTAGAAATCATATTTTTTGACACTGTTTCGTACCCCTTTACACTACTTAGCTAAAGTTTTTGCCATATTTCCAAATAACTCTATATAAGTTTGAATTGATTCATTTGTGTAAGTATCTTCTGGTGCATAAATAACTTGTTTTTTAGAAACAGCAGTTGTGTTTTGAAGAGCAGGTGATTTAGAAATAACATCCTTAGCAGGTGTTGACTTAGCTGCATCAGATGTTGCAGCATCACGATCTAATACGAAAAGCCAATCAGGATTTGTTTGTGCAATAGCTTCAACAGAAACGTCATCACCTTTATGACCTGCAGTAGAATTCGAAACTTCTAATGCTGGAGTCCAACCGAAAATGTCATACATAGGTCCCCAAACGCGACCAGAGTGCGGCGCAGCAAAGCCAATATTTCCACCAGTAACGATAACACTCATAACTTTATCTTTTCCGTTATAAGCAGATTTTGCTTTTTCAATAGATTTATCGAAATCAGCTACTAATTGTTTAGCTTCTTTATCTTTATCAAAGATTTTTCCTAGAGTAGTTGTAGAATTTTTAAGTCCATCTACTAAATTTTTCCCAGGCGTAGTAGATTTCTCAGAAACATCAAAATTAAGATCAATAACAGCTGCATTTGGCACTAATTTTTTGATTTCTTCGTAATGATCAGCAAATCTTTGACCAACGATTACAAGCTCAGGGTTTGCCGCTGCAATAATTTCAAGATTTGGTTCACGGTGATTTCCAATATTTTGAACTTTTTCATCCTTTTTATATGCTGAATCAGCAGGCATGATATCCTTTGGAGCAGCCGCTAATTTAATTCCCCAATCAGATAAAGTTTCAAAAGTTCTGTTATCCAAAGCAACTACATTCTTTGGGTTTACAGGTACTTTAACAGTTCCATGAGCATCAGTGATTTCAACCGTTTTTGGCTTATCACTACCATTATCTTTATTATTAGCCTTCGAAGTTTCTTTACTTGAATCTGAGCAAGCCACTAACATTAAAGTAAAAATTGCTAGAATACTCACTAATTTTAAAAGCATAGATTTTTTCATATGTATACTCCTTATAGTGTGATTTATTTCGAAAATGATGACATCCATAGATTGAATTAGAAGGTAACTTTTATTCAATTGAATCGCTATTGATAATCATTTTCATTTGAACATCCTGTTAATTAGTATAGTCATTAATTCTGTGAAAATCTTGTGAATCGTATGAATTCATAAAATCAAGCATAAAAAGTAATATGTGCGGTCAGGACTGTTGATTAACCTTCATTAAATACTTTCTCAACAAATACGGGACAGAGACCTTCCCTTACAAAATACGCGCAGTAATAGCTAATATTTCACAGAAACTACTTTATTATCTTATTTTTATCATTCAACCATTGAATAGCCTCTGCCATGTATCGTTTGAATATATCTATCTTTCTTCTCGCACTTTAGCTTTTTTCTTACATACCCAATATATAAGTCTACTACATTCGGATTTACTACTACGTCATATCCCCAAACTTGATTCAAAAGCATTTCACGGCTTAATATCGTATTTTTATTCTTAATTAAAAATACAAGTAAATCGTACTCGCGCTTCGTAAGCGAGAGATTTTTGCCACCTTTTTTCACAATATTGCTAGATGCATCAACAAAGAGATCTTTAAACTGAAAAAAGTTTGTCTCATTTTGCTGGTTATAGTCACTTCTTCTTAAAATAGCTTGAACTCTCGCTACTAATTCTTCCTTCACAAATGGTTTTCTAATATAATCATCTGCTCCTGCTTGTAACCCTGCTATGCAATCCTCGCTAGAAATATTGTTGGTCACAATAATGATTGGTGTCGTTTTAACAAGTCGTATTTGTCTACAAATTTCTGGTCCCGATATACTTAATGAATCCCAATCCAATATGATAATATCCCAATCTTGCTCATATGCTATATTTAAACCTTGGTTTTCATTGTGAAGTTTTAAAATGAAATGGCCCTCTTGCGTTAAACCGCTTACGATTTTCTTTGCTGAAGACCGTTCATTTTTAATCACCAACACCTGCTTCACCGATGGTTCACCTCTACTTCAATATAAATTATTTAGATAAAAAAATTATCCCGAAAAAATAATTTAAGATTTATAAATTTAAAACCCCTAAATAATCCATTAAAACAGTTTATTAGGAGAACTCTATATAATCTTACAATAGGTATGGATAAAAACACAAAACATATGGAGATTCAAATAAAATGAAGTATTAATTAACCAAACAGAGATGTTCATCCCCACTAATTATCAGTCCTCACCAATCGGGCTTTGACAGGATAAAATTGTGATCATTAAGGGATAACACACAAGATACATTGAGGATGTAATTGAAAGAACCAAAGAATTAGATACATTCTATTTTTAGAACCATAACTTTTCCATAAACAAAAAGAACCATAACCTCGCCAATCTGGCAAAGTTATGGTTCATATCATACAATGTCATTTTACCTATAAGTTGGCCAGAAAACACTTATTTTTGTAGATAATCATCTAATTATTCAACCGAATCGGAAGCATAAATTGACCGTGTGTTAATTATTAACCCATAAGCTTGCCGTGTGTTTTATTAATGTAGCTTTGGAATAATGTTTGGCCAAATTGATACTAATAACCTTAATAAACGAGCAAGTGGAAGTGACGCTTTCGTTAGTTAATAGGTCACTTTGCTCTCTTGATACGCTTTCTTTACCCGTTCAATTTGAGTGAGGTGTCCTTGTATATATTGAAGATCTTTCAAGGGCTAGAAGGGGCACCTGTGCTGGGAAGTGCAAAATAGATTCCAGTAAAAGGATAAAAAGTGTACGGTGCACTTTTTAAAAAGGTTTTTTGTAATCATTTTGCAGTACGTTAAGGTATTCATAGTACTGCAAATATCTATTTTCTATTTCGCTACAAATATCACCGTATTATCGAAAATTAATTTGCAACACAATATATGCAACGTTATGGCGCCATAAAAATCAAGCCCAAGTGGAGTGTTGCATAAATGTTAATTTTTGCAACTGTCGATGCATCGTGCATTACATTTTCTGTAAATTACTTTACACTTCACGGCACGGTTGCTCCCTCTACCCCTTCAAATGAAAATAACCTAAATCTCGGATACATAATTTATTTATTGTTAAAATGGTTCTTTGTCAGGTTTATCCAAACATATATAGAAATATGAAAAAGTAAATTTTAATCTGACCAAAGGAGATGAAGAGATTGTTAAAAAAAGTCGGTATAGGAGTCTTTTCTACAGCAATTGTATTAAGTGCCAGTATAGGTTTTTCAGGTATTGTATCAGCAGATAGTCCATCTGCAAATGAACAAATTAGGAATGGAGACTTTGAGGATGGGCTAAATAACTGGATTTTATCTAATCCTAATTCTTCTACCGAGAATATCAGCACTTCTGAACCAGGCAATCATTATCTGAAATTAATACATGACGACACAGCCTATCAGCTTGTTACTGTAAAGCCGAATACAGAATATACATTAACATTTGATATAGCGGGCAGTATAGTTTCCCCATCAGAAGTAACAGTAGGCAATCTGAATGCCAATCAAGAAATCGTTCCATTAACAAAGAAGCAGTATACAGGATTTAAGCCAGAACATCATGAGATGAAGTTTAAAACAGGGGAAGATGTGTCAAACTTTGCTGTCAAACTTGCTTCTACAGCAAATGGGAGGGCTAAGTTTGATAATGTACAATTAAAGGAAAAGGAGAAATCTTATATTTTTAATATTGATTTTGACCACAATTCAAGTTTAGAACCTTTTAAACCATCATATGGTTCTTTAAATTACAATATTGAAGAGCATGCAGGAGTAAATAATTCTAAAGGACTTCATTTTAGTTCAGGAATCGGTCATCTTAAGGGAGACGTAACTTTGAAGCCTAATACTACATACATACTGTCCGCATCTGGAAAAGTATCGGGTCCTGAAAAAACCTTATTTGTAGGAGCACAGTCTCCTGGGGGAAAAGACACACTTTATATGAAGTTTACTTCCACACAGTATGAACAAAAATCGGTTGAATTTACTACTCTAAATACTAATAATCCATATTCATTCTTCTTACAAATTAATGGATATGTAATCGGTGATGCCTATCTTGATGATATCGTACTAGTTGAAAAGTAGCCATAATTAAAAATATATTTCTATCATTGACACATGAAAACAATTTTAGAAATGAGTCGCCATATGCCCATCAACTTAAGGATTTTATAACGCCCCAAAACGAAAAAAAATGTACATTTTTTTTCGTTTTGGGGTATTTGCTATTCTTAGATTGATGATGATGTGATGCTATCCCTAAAAGTCGCGACTTTATTTAAAGGCGACATTAAAAATATTCTTCAAATCCTGGAAGCATAAGTTGGCCGTAAACTAAAAGAAGCATAAGTTGACCAAAACGGCCATCTTATGCTTCCTGTTATATAAAAATAAAAAAACCACCAAATATGTATTGGTGGAGACGGTGGGAGTCGAACCCACGTCCAAAAATATCGGCACTTAAGCTTCTACGAGTGTAGTCGATATATTAGCATTTCGCGAACTCTTCGGCCTATCGACAGGCTTCCAAGTTGCTAGTCTGGTTATTCTCTTCCTTTGTCCTCAGACGGCGAACTCCGGCGTAGTCCACTTAGTTTGAGTCCCTTACCCTACCACATGGACGATGGAGGGAGGAACCTTTAGTGCAATTAAGCAGCTAAAGAAAGATTGTTTTGTTTGCCAATTATAGGCTTTGACGTTTTAACGAGGCCGATCCCCTCGACTCGCAACCTAAGCTCGAACTATCCCTGTCGAATCCGTAACGTCCCCATGATAAAAATGGAGCATACGAAGAAAATATCGTGATAGCTACTAAGAGCTGTTTTTCAATGTGCAACAATCTTACATAAGTTATTATAACATACGCGCTCCATTTTACAAATGTAAATATCTGTATTACATCTTTTGGCGATCACGGAACGCGCGTGCAATTTCACGTTTAGCTTCTTTCTCTTTTAAATCGTGACGTTTATCATATTGCTTTTTACCTTTTGCTAAACCAAGTGCCATCTTTGCAAATCCATTTTTCAAATAAATTCTAAGTGGAACTAATGCGTAACCTGTTTCTTTCGCAGCGCCCGCTAGTTTATCAATTTCTTTTTTATGCAGAAGTAATTTTCTCGTACGAAGTGGATCATGGTTGAAACGATTCCCTTGTTCGTACGTATTAATGTGCATATTATGAACCCATACTTCACCATTATGTACACGTGCAAACGCATCTTTCAGGTTTACGCGTCCAGCGCGAATTGACTTAATTTCCGTTCCTTGAAGGACAAGCCCTGCTTCGTATGTTTCTTCGATAAAATAATCATGAAATGCTTTTTTATTCTGTGCAATAACCTTACCTGTACCCTTTGGCATATAACGTCCCTCCTCTATTTTTACTATTGTAACAAATGTTAATAAAAAGCGAAAGTGGCTCGCTCAGAATGTGAGGTGGATGGAGCTTCTGACCTTGAGGCGCTCTTTGCCTCTCGGGAAGAAGTGAAGCCGCCGAACATTCTAGCCACTGTAGCTGGATTCCATTAAAAGCGAAAGTGGCTCGCTCTCAAGCCACGAAGAAAAAAGAAAACGGCCCCGCTTTTCATCAAAGCGAAGCCACTCTTTTCTTACTTACGCTTTTTCTTTTTCTTCTTGAATCCTGGTACGTTTTCGAAGAATGCTTTTTTCTTCTTACCGTTACCATCTTTTTTTCCTGGCTGGCTAGCAGAAGCGGATGCAGATGCAGATCCTCTTCCTTTTCCTTTACCACCACGGTCAAATTTTCTACCTGTGCCACGTTCACCGCCGCGCTCATTACTGCGCTCGCTACGTCCACCGCGTTTCTTTCTGCCTGTTCTTGGCTGTTCGATAACGACTGGACGATCTTTGAACTTACGGCGAGGTGTGCCTTTCATGCCAACGATTTCAAAGTCGATTGCACGCTCGTCTTTGTTTACGTTAATAACGCGAATTGTAATTTCATCACCGATGCGGAATACGTTTCCTGTACGTTCTCCGATCATAGCGAAATGTTGCTCGTCATAACGGTAGTAATCATCCGTTAAGTAGCTAACGTGTACAAGACCTTCAATTGTATTTGGAAGCTCTACGAATAAACCGAAGTTTGTTACAGAACTAATCATACCGTCATACTCTTCACCGATCTTATCAACCATATACTCTGCTTTTTTCATCTCATCTGTTTCACGCTCTGCTTCAACAGCACGGCGTTCCATATTAGAAGAGTGCTCTGCAATCTCAGGTAATTTTTCACGCCATTTTGCTTGCGTTTCGTTGTCGACTTTACCATTAATAATGTATTCACGAATTAATCTATGAACGATTGTATCTGGGTAACGACGAATTGGTGATGTGAAATGTGTGTAGAACTCAGTTGATAAACCGAAATGTCCTAAACTATCCGCATCGTAACGAGCTTGCTTCATAGAACGAAGCATAACTGTTGAAATAACTACTTCTTCTGGCTGTCCTTGAACCATTTCAAGAATTTGTTGCAGCGCACGAGGGTGCACTTCATTCGCACGTCCTTTTACCGCATATCCGAAGTTCGTTACAAACTCGAAGAAACGCTCAAGCTTATCTTCTTTCGGATCTTCATGGACACGGTACATAAACGGTACGTTCATCCAGTGGAAGTGCTCTGCTACTGTTTCATTCGCAACAAGCATAAATTCTTCAATTAACTTCTCTGAAACAGAACGATCACGCATAACAACATCAGTCGGTTTTCCTTCTTCATCCACTAATACTTTCGCTTCTTTAAAGTCAAAGTCAATTGCACCACGGCGCATACGTTTTTCACGTAAAATTTGTGCCAATTGACCCATCTCTTTAAACATCGGTACGAGCGGCTCATAACGCTTAATTAACTCTTCGTCCTCATCTTCTAAAATGCTTCTTACGTCAGCATACGTCATACGCTCTGTCGTTTTAATCACACTTTGGAAAATCTCGTGTTTAACAACATCACCTAAGTTGTTGATTTCCATTTCACAAGATAACGTCAGACGGTCTACTTTCGGATTTAATGAACAAATACCGTTAGATAGACGATGCGGAATCATCGGGATTACACGGTCAACAAGATATACACTCGTCGCTCTTTCCGCTGCTTCAACATCAATTGGAGAGCCTTCTTGAACGTAATGACTTACATCCGCAATGTGAACGCCTAGCTTGTAGTTACCGTTCTCAAGCTTCGTTACTGTAACAGCATCATCTAAGTCTTTCGCATCTGCACCATCAATCGTTACGATCATTTGATCGCGCAGGTCGCGGCGATCTTTTAAATCTTCTTCTGAAATCGTTTCTGGTACACTGTTTGCATGCTCCATCACTTCCTCAGGGAATGCTAAAGGTAAATGATGTTTATGAATGACAGATAAAATATCTACTCCTGGATCATTTTTATGACCTAGAATTTGAATAACTTCACCTTCTGCACTTAAACGATTCTCTGGATAGCTCGTAATTTTCACAACTACTTTATGACCTTCTACAGCACCCATCGATGCGCTTTTCAAGATAAAGATATCACTCGTCCAGCGCTTATTGTCAGGTATAACGAATCCAAAGTTTTTCGATTCTGTATATGTACCAACTAGTTCTTTCGTTCCACGCTCTAAAATGCGTACAATTGAACCTTCTTGACGCGAACCGCTCGATTGAGAACTAAGGCGTGCTAATACTGTATCGCCATGAAGTGCACCGTTTAATTCTGTAGGCGGGATGAAAAGATCATCGTCTCCCGTTTTCTTCTCGTCTGGTACAACGAATGCAAAACCACGTGCATGTCCAATTAACTTACCTCTTACTAAATTCATCTTTTCAGGAAGACCGTAACGGTTGCTACGTGTACGAATAACAAGTCCCTTCTCTTCCATCGTTACAAGTGCCTTTACAAAATCTTTAAAACCCTCAGAACCTTCAATTCCAAATGCCTCTTCTAACTCTTGTATCGTTAGCGGTTTATACGCTTCTTCTCTCATAAATAATAACAACTTATCAATATGTTCTTGTATGATTTCTTCCAAGCAAAAATACCTCCTTTAAAACCTTATATTATTTAGTGTATCCGAAAGATAGGGGATGTATAAAGTGAAACTTCAATACTCCCCTTATGATTTTTACAGTTTTCACAAAAAATTCCTTATGAAAAAAAGAGGCAACTAGATCTTACCAATCTAGTTGCTCCAAGAAGTTATATACATCCTCATGTAGCTCGTCACGTTGTTTATCAAGTGTAATGACATGCGTAGAGTCTTCATACCATTTAATGTCTTTTAACGTAGATTCTACACCGTTATAAATAATGTTAGCACTATCTGTATTAATCATTTCGTCATGACGTGCTTGTACAACAAATGTTGGCGCATAAATCATATCCACATTGTTACGTACGTCAGCAATTAATTGTTGTAATGCTTTTAATGTATTCATCGGTGTCTTTTGGAATTCCAACATTTCTTGTTCAATTTGTTCAGGTGATTTTTGCTCACGTTTTTTATATTCGCGGGCATATGCCAATATACCTTGGTACATCGTTTCTTCGCTCTTAATATACATCGGTGCACACATTGGTACTACACCTAAAACCGGTACTGTATAACCTAATTTTAAAGAAAATACGCCGCCAAGTGACAATCCAACAACAGCAATTTTCTCAAAACCTTTATCTTTTAAAAGCTGATATGCCTCCGTTACATCTTGCCACCAATCTGTAGGCCCTGTATGAACAAGCTCTTCTGGTGGTACACCGTGCCCTTTATAAATTGGCGCATGACAAGTATAGCCTTTCTTTTCTAAGAAACGCCCTAACATACGTACATCAGCTGAGTTCCCTGTGAATCCATGTAGTAATAAAACAGCGCGGTCTCCACCCTCAAATGTAAATGGTTTCGGAGATGCTAATTTCATCATGTATTTCTCCTCTTTCTCTTCTGTAATCTAGTCGTATTCTTTCTATATCTAGTGTACCATATTTGTATTTCTATAATCTAATTAGAAACTTTTTTCAAATAACAAAAAAGAAGAACCATTAGTACAACTTACTAACGCTTCTTCTTTCAATTCTATAAATTGAAGTACGTAACACCAATTGTTAATACAAAGAACAATACAGCTAAAACAATTGTAATACGGTTTAATACCGCTTCAATTCCACGTGCCTTTTGCTTACCAAATAATTGCTCCGCACCGCCTGAAATTGCACCTGAAAGGCCTGAGCTATTACTAGATTGCATAAGTACCATAACAATCATTAAAATCGATACAATAATAAGTAAAACTGATAATAACGTATGCACTTGGCGTACCTCCTACAAAGATTCAGTTATTGTAACTGTAGCATAAATTCCATAGAAAAGCGAGAGCTATAGAGGCGCTCTCGCTTTTCTTCTATTACATAAACATCATCGCAAATAACGGTCCAAGTAAACATGTCAAAATTGCTGTTAATGTCATTGTTACCGATCCAATAACACCTTCATGTTCGTTATTTTTCATCGCTCTCATCACGCCCATAATATGAGAAGCACATCCAAATCCGATACCTTTACCAACTGAGTTTGTAACACGGCTCCATTTTAATAAAAGGGGTCCTGTAATCGTTCCAGTAATACCTGCGATAACAACGAAAGCTGCTGTTAAGGAAGGTACACCACCAACTTGTTCAGAAACACTCATCGCAACTGGCATTGTCACCGATTTTGGTAATGACGATAAGATTAAGCTTTTATCCGTTCCCATAAGTGAAGCAATCGCAAAATCACTAGCGATTGCAACTGTTGTACCTACTAATACCCCGCCAGCAATCGGTACAACATATTTTTGCAGAACATGACGTTGTTTATAAAGAGGAATTGCAAATGCTACAACACCGGGTCCAAGTAGCTTTGCAATCCAGCCACCACCACTTTCCATATAATGTTGATATGGTATATCAAGCACGATAAATAGGAAAGCCATTAATCCAGTTGCTACAAGCATTGGAATGGTGAATGGTGTTGGAAATAATTTATAGATTTTTTTAGATAATTGATATAATAGCACCGTAAAAAGAACCCAACCGACTCCGATTAATATTTGGCTCATCGCGACTCTCTTTCCTTCCTATTCGCAAGATATTGTCCTGTATGTCCTGCGACAATAATAATTAAAAATGTACTCGCTACAACTGTAATGAAAAGAGAAATTCCTTTACTCATAAAAAAAGCACCGTAATTCATTAGGCCAAGCGTTGGCGGAATTAATAAAAACGGCATAATAGCAACGAGTGTTTCTGCTCCTAAATCGAACCATTTCACTGGAAGAACTTTTAGGCTAAGTAAAACAAGTAAGAGGAACATTCCAATCAAACTTCCTGGAATCGGAATATTTAACATTTCTTGCACCCAAGTTCCAACCATATAAAACACGTAAAGAGCAGCAATTTGGACAAGAATCTTTGTAAATTTCATGTTCATCATCCCTCATGTTTATACGATCTTCTGTTAATATCTTTATCATAGTATAAATTGTAAAAAGCTGCAATTTATCAACTTGACAGCAAAAACAGCCTATGTTATACGCTTACAACCTTGATATGACTGCATTTCTAAACAAAAATTATGTCAAAAACCTTGACCTAATA
>NZ_JBEUTW010000009.1:0-4930 GCF_040492675.1 Bacillus sp. AP50 | reverse complement strand
CAAAAATTAATATGAAACAGAATAATAGTCCAAATAAGAATAAAACAGATGGAGGATATTCTACGTGTAATAGTTGGCCAATCCAATTTATAATTTTTTCAGTAGAACTTAAAATAGCCATTGCAACACAAACAAAAATCCATAAAATAGCATATTTAGTTTCTAAAGCTCCACGACGAATGGAATTAATAATTAATAAAAATAATAATAGAATGAAGATAAATGAAAAGGTAATTATAGGCATTTATTATCAACCTTTCACAATTTTTTGCATCAATATAGCAAGGCTTACTTTAATCATGTAATATGCAGATTTAAGAGGTGTGATAGAAGATTGTCCCCCTTGACGCTCTTGCATATTTACGGATATTTCATTAATGCGTAATTTTTTCTTTTTTAAATGAATAAGGACTTCTGGTTCTGGATAATCTTTTGGATAATTATGTGCAAAAATCTTAATTACTTCTCTATTGATAGCACGATACCCAGAAGTTGGATCCATAAAGGTTTGTTTTGTTAGTACTTTCAGTAGAGCAGTAAAATAAAAAATACCAATTCTTCTAGAAATACTACCTTTATAGGCTGTTTTCTCTGTAAAACGTGAACCTAGCACCATATCGCATTGGTCTTCAGCAATAGGTTTTATAATTTTGTACAAATCATCAGGATTATGTTGCCCATCAGCATCGAACTGAATCGCAATATCATATCCATTCTCATAAGCGTATTTATAACCAGTTTGTACAGCTGAGCCAATACCTAGGTTATATGGTAAGTTCACAAGGTGAACAGGAAAATCATTTACGATTTGAGCTGTTTTATCATGTGATCCATCATTAATAACGCAAATGCTTAATTCTGTAAAATGCTGTTTTAGTTTTAATAATCTTGTTAATGTATCTGCAATTGCTTCTTCCTCGTTATACGCAGGAATAATAATTAACGTTTTTGGTATTGAAATTGGTACCTCAATAGACATTATCGCACCATCCCTTATATACTTAATTATATTATAGTTATTTTTAAACGAACCTTATCTAATATACCATTAATAGTATAGCAAAATAAAGGAAAAACTGGTGGATTATTTTAGGAGACAAACAGTAAATAAAAGATAAGAGGTGGAATTTTTTACAATAAAAAATACATGCAAGGATGAAATAAACCTGTGCATGTATGAAGTGAGAGTATCGTATTATATATTCCATGGCTTACTTAAAGTTAAAACTTCAGCCATCTCTTTACTTTTTAAACGTCCCTTTTTTCGGTTTTCCGCGCGTTCTAAACCGGTTGTGTGTAACCAATGTTCTTCTTCAGTTTCAGGAAGTACTTGTGGTACGGATGAAGGTTTTCCATCTTTTATTGCCACAAATGTAATGAAGCAAGTAGCAGCAATTCTACGCTCGCCTGCTAATAAGTTTTCTGCGATTACTTTTACGAAAACTTCCATTGAAGATTTCCCTGTATAACATACAAATGCTTCATAACAAACAGAATCAGCTTGGTGAATTGGAGTTAAAAAATCAACTGAATCAATAGATGCTGTTACGCAATGTTTACGACTATGTCTTGCAGCCGCAATTGAAGCAATACTATCAATTTCTGCTAATAATTTCCCTCCAAAAAGTGTTTGGTGATTATTTAAATCGTTAGGAAAAACACGTGTTGTCTTAATTGCTTTAGATTCTCGCATGAATTTCTTTTCCATATATTCAGCCCCTATAGTCTGTTTTCAATCAGAATAATATGTGTAAGCAGATTACTCATATTAGATATTTAATGAAGTAAAGTGTATTCCAAAAGAGGATTATTTAAACTTCTGTATTTGTATTCATGTAACTGAAAGAAAATTTATTTTATCTAAAATGTAGTGTAAAAGAGGATTCGCTTACATTGCAAGTAAAAAGTAATGACTATGTATTTGTCATAGAAATTCCCTATCAGCCGTGTACCCATTCATGATAGAATCGTTTTGTTATGAATGGAAATAGAGGTGCAATGGACATATGAATCATATACAAACAAATTTTTCATCTTTCTTCAATAAAATTACAATCGGTGCGATGCTCGCATTTTTTGTTTATAGTTGTTGGGCAGCATTTGAGACAAGTAAGCAATTTTTTGGAGGAAGTACAACAAGTGTAACAATCATATTAGCAATTTTCGTCATACTTATTTTGTTAGTGGCATCAATTCTACAATATCGTTTTACAGATAAACAATTTCTTATTTTTCTTATAAGTATATCTATAGTTGTGAGGGTTAGTATGCTGTTATTTGTAGATGCTCCAATAATTGGTGATATGAAAGTGATGTATGAGTCTGCAAAGCAGATTGCAATTGGTAATAATATAGGGACTGTAACTCATTTGCCTTTTATTATATATGAGTCGGTAATTATTCGTATATTTGGTGATTCATTATTCGCTTTACAACTATTTAATGTGCTATTTTGCACAGGAACAGCATTATTTATTTATCGTATTGCGGGAATGGTTTTTGGAGAAGAATGCGGTCGTATTGCTTCTATCTTTTATGCTCTGTATATTCCAAATATATTCATGAGTTCCGTATTAACTCCTGAATCACTTGCAATATTTTTATTTTATTTTGCTTGTTACATACTTTTATATAAAGGATTAGATCATCCTTATATGTGGGTGTTTTCAGCGATTTTATTTGCATTTAGTAATATGGTTTTCCCAATGGGATTATTTCTTCCTATTTTTATTACGGTATATGTATTATTAATCGAAGTATTTCAATCAGCAACGAAACAAAAGGTGTTACTAAAAATGATAGGGATACTTATTCTATTTTATAGTGCCCATTTTAGTGTGAATTATGGAATTAAGGCAATGGGATTGTCACAATATACGATTTCAAATGAGACGTATGTTCAATCTGTTTTAATTGGAAAGACGCAACATGAAGAAAAAATATCGAAAAATCAAAGTGTAACAGAGCATATTGATCAAAAGTTAAAAGAGATTGAGGGAGAAAGATTTAAACTTTTAGAGCCGATGATAAATCAGTTTTCAGATGAAGGGGTAAATTCTATTCTTTTCAAATGTGAAAAACTGATATATATAGCCGTAACATTGTTTATGACTATAGCTCTATTACACTTCCTTATTAAGAAACAACAAAATGAGGGATATATGTTGTTCTTATTTTTAATTAGTGGCTACGTATTGTTAAAGCTCTTTCAAGTAGATATGGCATATTACAATGTAATTATGCCGGCATTGTTCATTTTGCAGAGCTTTGGTGTTTATATGAGTTATGTGTATTGTCAAAAAATATTTTTCAGAAAATAAAAAGAATCCATTCTGGATTCTTTTTTTGATGGAAGATGAAATTTAGTAGTCAGTACAGATGAAAAGTATGCCTGACTTGAATTTGATCCCGCTATTTTCCAGGCAGTAAGACCCCCACCTCAAAATCAGCGAAAGCAAAGAAGTTAGGTGGGGGGCGGGCTGCCCGTAAAAGCCCGATTGGTGAGGGCTGATAATCAACGGGGGATGAACAAAACCCCCGTTGATTAAAGTTTCACTTTATCTTATCGATTTAGTTCTAGTTGTAAATTATCGGCTGTTAGAGCCATTTGTGAGGAATCATCTTGAATTCCTTTCATTACTTGTGAAATAGCTTGTAGCTCGTGTTCAATTTTCTTATTCTGTTCTTTTGAGTTAGACATATCTTTTACAATTTCTTGGAAGTATCGATCTGTTGCTGACATACTATCCGTTCCTTCCGATACGAGAGAGCTAATTTGTTTCACGGAAGACGAGACACGGGTAATTTGTTCATTTGTTTTTTCAACGAGCTTTGTAACGTTAAATATAGATTCTTTCGTTTGCTCTGATAATTTTCGAATTTCACCAGCAACAACAGAAAACCCCTTCCCAAATTCTCCAGCACGTGCAGACTCGATAGCTGCATTTAGTGCGAGTAAATTGGTTTGCTCCGCAATCGATTTAACAATATCTATGATTTCATTAATTTTGTTAGAAATATTAAGGAGTTCATGAGTATCTGTAATAATCGTTTCCATATTCATTTGAATAGATCCCATTCGTTTGTTTTGCTGGTTTAATTGTTCTTTCCCTTTATTGGCTTTTTCTTCAGATGTTGTAGCTAATGATGTACCTGTTTTAGCAATCTCTACAATAGTTTCAGATTTGGCGGTTAGTTTTTGAATAGAAGAGCTTGTTTTTTCAGATACAGCAGCTAGTTCTGTTGCGATATGCGTAATTGTCATAGCAGTTAGTTCTTTTTCTTTCTCATGCTCTTTTTGCATTCTTTCATATTCAGATTCATAAGCTGCAAGAACAAGTTCTTGTTCAAGAGTAAATAATTTATTTATAACATTTATAGAATAGGAAAAATCATCGATTGTCGTTATTTTTGTTTGCAAAATCTTCATGATAGAGCGGAACAATTCTTGATAAGCAGCAGTATACCATTTTCGATGTAAACCAATTTGTACATGCCTTTTGGCAATCCTAACACGCTGTTCAATAAAATCTTCATGCATATTGCCGCTGAATAATTCTTTAATATGTGTTTTTAAAGTTTGTTTTAGTTTTGGAATAGAGCTGTAACGTTCAATAATAGTAATTAAATTAGGTTGTTTTGTAATGTTGGCATAGAATTTTTCAGTAATCCAATCAATTTCTGCATAAATAAAAGGCTGTAGTACTTTTACAACTTGTAAATCTTCTTTTGAAATATGTAGCATATCCATTTGAATTTTTAATTCAGAATTAGTAGGGACATTAAAAGTTATTTGTTGGTCCTTACTTAATTCGATTATACTGGCATTTGTTTTATTAATATTTTTTTTGAAAACCCCAAGCATCATTCTTCCCCCTGTATATAAAACGTCCCTACTAATTCTGAATTAAAAATTCAAATGGATATGCTA
>NZ_JBEUTW010000008.1:0-19885 GCF_040492675.1 Bacillus sp. AP50 | reverse complement strand
CTCGCATGTTGAGGATAAAGAATAGAAGGAAGATAACAGCTCCGATGCCATTAATCCAGTAGTATGTGCGCCCTGTTGTGAATCCGTTATAGAATTCATAGGCATTCCAAATTACAAGAAGTACTGAGCAGACAGTAGAAATCATTAATGAGCCAAAACTTCTCATGATTTTCACCTCGATTCAAATTTTTAGAACTTATTTATAATTTTACATTTAAATAAATAGATTTACAAGAAGAGGAATAAAAGAAAGAACCCGCTGGAGTTCGGGTCCTTTCAGAAGTGATGATGTATTCTCGGCTTGGGAACTGAGAAAAACACAAAAATATAATACATCGAGTTTTAGAGAATTTCAAGACTAATTTAGGAATTACCGCGAGGTGGTGAATATGGCTAGGCAACGTAGCCCAGATCGTGACAAAGCATTTGAAATATACAAAGCAAGTAAAGGAGAGAAGCCATTAATTGATATTGCGGCTGAGTTAAATCTCAAACCTTCGCAAATCAGAAAGTGGAAATCACAAGATAAATGGGACGAACAATTAAAAGGTAACGTTACTATTGCGAAAAGGAGCGTTACCAATGTTAAAAACCCCAAGACAAAAGCCAAGTTAAAAAAGATGCTAGATGATGAAGAGCTGACAGAACAAGAACGGCTCTTTTGTTTGTATTACATGAAGTATTTTAATGGTACACAAGCTGCACTGAAAGCTGGCTACGCAAAGAGTAGCGCGCATGTTACGAGTAGCCGGTTACTGAGAAGAGAACGTGTAGCATCGTACATTCGAGAGATTAAAGGTGAAATGGTTGAGAATATATTTGTAGAAGCGATGGACGTATTGAATGAGTACATCAAGATTGCCTTTGCTGATATTACGAATTACGTAACCTTTGGCCAGAAAGATGTAGAAGTTATGGGGCCGTTTGGGCCTGTAAAGGATGAAGATGGAAAGCCAGTCATGAGAACCATTAGTTATGTTGATTTTAATGAATCAGATATGGTTGATGGCTCGATTATTGCGGAAGTGAAAAAAGGCAAAGAAGGTATTTCTATCAAGCTTGCTGACAAGATGAGAGCACTTGACAAACTAGCGATGTACTTCGATTTAGTGCCTGATAACTTCAAGCGGAAAATTGAAGAAGAACGTCACAAGATGCATATGGAAGTACAGAAAGCGAACATAAAGAAAGCTAATGCTGAAATTGCAAATTTAATTGGTGATGAAGATGATGATAATGCAGAAGCAATTCAAGATTTCTTACAAGCAACTGCTCCTGATCCAGAAAAGATGAAAGAAGTATTTGGTGATGCAGATGGCGAGGATTAAAAAGTGGAAAACCAAATCGTTTAAGTTCCAGCCGTTTTCAAATAAACAATTACAATTATTGTGGTGGTGGCGAGATGGTTCGCCATATGAGAATCATGACATCGTTATTGCAGATGGAGCAATTCGTTCTGGTAAAACAATTTCGATGATCTGTAGTTTCTTGCAATGGTCACAAGAAAAGTTTAAAGGTGAGTCATTTATCATTGCCGGTAAATCAATTGGCTCATTAAAACGTAACGTAATCAACCCTATGATACAAATACTTACCGCATGGGGTTGGCGATATGATTACAACCGTTCTGAAAACTATCTGCAAATTGGGTGGAATACGTACTACTTGTTTGGAGCTAATAAGGAGAATTCGCAGGATACGTTACAAGGTTTAACTGCTGCTGGCTCATTAGCTGATGAAGCTGCGCTATTTCCTAAATCATTTATAGATCAAATGATTGGGCGGTGTTCTGTTGATGGTGCAAAGATATTTATGAACTGTAACCCTGGTTCACCATATCACTTTGTAAAAACAGAGCTTATCGATAAGAAAAAAGAGAAGTTAGTTTGCCATTTGAAATTTACAATGGATGATAACTTATCTCTTTCTGAGAAAGTGAAAGACCGCTTTAAACGTATGTTTAGCGGTGTGTTCTATCAACGCTATATCTTGGGCTTATGGGTAATGGCGGAAGGTTTAATATACAGTATGTTTAATGAAGCTGAACATGTTGTACCGTCACATCCAAGGAAATATGAGCAGTATTATATCTCCTGCGATTACGGTACACAAAACCCGATGGCATTTGGCTTATGGGGCTTATCTGGTGGCATTTGGTACAAGGTGAAGGAATACCATCATGACGCTCGCAAGAAGAATTTACAAAAGTCAGATGAACAATATTATGAGGATTTAGTTGAGTTTGCAAATGGTCTAACCAAGCGTATTATCGTAGACCCATCGGCAAGCTCATTTATTATTTTACTGAAACAAAAAGGTTGGAAAGTAAAAAAAGCCAAGAACGATGTATTAGATGGAATACGAAATGTTGCAACTGCATTAACAACGGAATTAATTAAATTCTGCGATTGTTGTAAAGAAACGCTGCGTGAGTTCTCTTCTTATGTATGGGATGAGAAGGCAATGGAGCGAGGTGAAGACAAACCTATTAAGCAGAATGACCATCAAATGGATAGTGATCGTTACTTTGTGAATACCGTAATTACGTCTAATAACAAAGCAAAAGCTGTTAAGTCAATTTATTAAGGAGGTGAGACGATGTTTGAATACTACATTCCGTTACTGGATGAAAACAATGGGGAGCCTACACCCAAGTTGCTCAAAAAGATTATTGATGAATTTGAACCGTTAAAAAAACGAATGATTAATAGGTACGAACGATACAAAGCAAGTGAGACAGGCTTACCTATCTTTACTCGTGAGTTTAAAGGTGATGGAAATAAGGATAAGGTTAACAACAAGCTGAACAATGACTTCTTCTCTGAAATTATTGATACAAAGATAGGGTATATGTTTGGATTACCTGTTTCATATAGCTTAGATCATGACGATAAGGAAGTATTAAAACGTATCCAAGATTTCTTAAAGGCAAATCATTCTGAAGATGCTGATGCGGAAACAGGAAAGTTTGCTTCTATTTGTGGGTATGGGGCAAGACTGCTTTACCATAATAAAGATGGTGAAGAAAAGGTTATGAATATCAAACCTTATGAAGCTATCTTTCTTACGAATTTAAGCATTGCAGAGCCTAAATACGCTATCCGCTGCTATCCAGTCAAAGTAATTGACGGTGATGATTTTAAAGATGGATATAAAGTGGAATTTTACAATGGTACGCAAATCATTGAGTACACTGGTGAAGATTTAGATAAGCTGAAAGAAACAAATCGAATCACTAATTTATACAAAGGTGTACCACTTATCGGATTTCCTAACAATGAAGAATTGCAGGGGGATGTTGATAAAGCTATTGCGCTTATTGAAGGGTACGACAGAGCACTTTCTGATGTGAACAGTGAAATTGAGCAGTTCCGCTTGGCTTATATGATTTTTAAAGGTGTTGATATAGATGATGATACTATCGAGAAGTTAAAACAAACTGGAGCTCTTGATGTAGGTGAGAATGGCGAGGCTTCATTTTTAACTAAGGATCTTAATGACAACATCTTGGAACATCATCTAGATAGATTAGAAAAGAATATATGCCGTTTTACAAAGCATGTTAATCTTTCTGATGAATCATTCGGTGGTAACCTCACTGGGGTTGCTATTCGTTATAAGCTACTAGCATTAGAAACGAAATCAGGAACGTTAGAAATGAAGTTTACCAAGTCATTGCGACAACAATTCAAGTTACTATTCGACGCTTGGAATTTACGTTCAAACAAAGCTGAGCTTGATTATCTTTGCATGACATTCCAATTCACTCGTAATCTTCCAGCCAACTTATCTGATGAAGCTGACGTTCAGTCTAAACTACAAGGTTTAATAAGCGAAGAAACACGATTATCTATGTTATCTGTTGTTCCTGATCCAAAGGCAGAATTACAAAAGATGAAGGAAGAAGAGATTGATTCTATCGATTTAGACACTGTACATAAAGGCGGTGAAAACGATGGAATGGGACAAGAAGCAGAAACACCTCCAAAAGATAGAGGACGAACTGGAAAAGGCGATTCTCTACCTGTATAAAGATGCTTTAGAAGAAGTCAGAGGAATACTGGCTTTTTATTATGCAAAATATGCGGTGAATGAGCAGTTAAGTATGCAGGAAATGCGTCGATTCAATCGATATAAAAACATGCAAAGCGAACTACAGCAAGTTATTAATGAAATAACATATGAGAAAAAGAAAACTCTCAATGAAAAACTCTCCACTCAATACGGGGAGTCTTTTTATTATACGAGTTATCTTATTGAGCAAGAAGTAAGTGTAACCCTTTCATATGGTCTTCTGGACCCAAACATCATTAAACGAGCGGTACAAATACCAATCGATAAGATGACGCTAAATCAAAGATTAAGTACACATCGAGTACAGCTAGTTAACCGAATACGCAGAGAATTATCTATTGGTCTTAGAAAAGGCGAAGGATATGCAGTAATGGCTAATCGGATTAAGCCTGTATTAGATGGTGATGCGAAGAAAGCAATGATGGTTGCATGGACAGAAAGTGCCAGGGTACAAAACTTAGGCACCTATGACAGTGCCTCTCACGCTTTTGATCAAGGTGTATCAATGAAGAAGATTTGGATTTCTACATTAGATAAGCGGACCCGCCCTACTCACCAAGCAGCAGATCATCAGAAAGTACCGTTTAAAGGGTTATTTAAAGTAGGTGGTTATAGTTGTGAATATCCACACGACAGCAATTTACCTGCTAAAGAGGTTGTACGCTGCCGCTGTACTTTTATTACCGAAGTAGCGGAAGTTAGCCCATTTATTGAGAGGAGGGCCAGAAACCCGACAACAGGCAGGAATGAAGTCATTACAGCAGTTAGTTATGAAGAGTGGAAAGACTCTGTTAAATAAAAATAAAACACTTGAGGGTTTATAGATTACGAACTAAGCAGGGCGTATTCATAGGAACTCAAAGGAGGAAAAATGATGAAACAATATTTAGTTAAAGATTTGCCAGTAAAGTTTGTTAAAGAAACAATAAAAGCGCCATTACGCTTGAAAGGTATGCAGTTCTTCTCTGATCCTAATACACCACCAGCAGAAGATACACCACCGACCGAACAAATGCCACCTGCAGACGATAAAGAGGAGGCGCCAATTGATGGACAGAAAGAGCCGAAATTAGATGATGCAACAAAAACATTTATTGAGAAAATGGTGCAATCAGCAGAAGATAGAGTTCGTTCAAAATATTCGAAAGAACTTAATGCAACCAAGAAAGAACTAGAGAACTACAAAACCGCTTCTATGACCGCTCAAGAAAAAGCTGAGTATGAGATGAAGCAACTTCAGGAACAGCTTGAAGAGCGGGAAAGAATACTTCATCAGAAAGAAATGCAAAGTGCGGCAGCAGATGGATTATCAACGATTGGATTAGATCTTAAGTTTGTAGATTTTGTTATTGGTTCAGATGTAGAGGATACAAAATCTAGAGTATCAAAGTTTAATGATTTGTTCTCTTCGGCGTTAGAAGCAAAAGTAGTCGAAAGATTTAAAGCTGCGGGCCGAGAAATTCATGTTAGTGGCGGAACTGGGACTGGATTTACAAGAGAACAAGTAAATTCAATGAGTCAGGATGAAATTAATGCGAACTGGGCACAAATTCAGAAGGATATGCGCAGTTGGGGTAAGTAGTAATAGAAAAATTAAGTAGTATGGTTAAAAAAATATAAAACGAACAAAGAGATTGCTATTTTAGCGGTCTCTTTTGTTATGGAAGAACATTAAGGAGGAATTAATATATGTCAGTAGCAACTTTTATTCCAACAATTTGGGAAGCTCGTTTAATGGCGAATTTCCACAAGCGTTCTATCGCGGATTTAATCACAACAAAGCCAGCAAAAATTGAAGGTAACAAAATTATTTTTAACCGTGTCGGTACAGTAAATGTAAAAGACTATTCTGGTTCTGTTGAATGGGATGACACAAACCCTTCTAAAGTAGAAATCAATATGGATCAGAAAAAGTATTTTGCGTTCAAAGTAGATGATGTAGATGCTGTTCAAGCTGCTGGAGATTTAATTGATCCACATACACAAGAGGCAGGTTCAGTACTTCAAGAAACTGTCGATACATTTACATTAGGACTTTACACTGGTGCCCATAAAGATAATGTAATTGGTACAGATTCCGCAGCAGTCGAATTATCACCTAAGAATGCATACGACTACATTGTTGATCTTAATACAAAGTTAAACGTGAAAAAGGTACCTAAAACTGAACGTTTCACAATCATCAATTCTCAAGTTCTCGGATTACTATCTAAAGATGACCGTTTTACAAAGCAACCTGTCATTTTAGAAAATGGCATTGTAGAAGGACAAATAATCAATGGTTCACAAATCGTTGTATCAGAAGAGATTCACAATACATCCGGTAAATATAAAATTCTTGCTCTTCATAAGTCAGGTATCGGTCATGGTAAACAGTTAAACGAAACAGAAGCGCAACGCCTTCAAAATTCATTTGCAGATGGCGTTCGTGGTCTTATGGTTTATGGGGCTGGTGTGCTTCGCCCAGAAGCGTTAGCAGTACTTACAGCTACAATCGCACCAACTACACCAGAAAAATCAGAGGGACAGGCGTAAGCCTTTCCTCTTTCTTTTGAAAGGAGAGATAGTATGCCTTGGTTTTTGAACACACAAACAGATGTTAAATGGGAAGTGACGGATGCAGATCATGTAAAGCGTTGTAAAAACGACCCTGTATATGAAGAAATAGACGAACCAAAACCAGAAACAGCTAAAAAGAAAAGAAATGCTCCCACAAAGACGAGTGAGTAAATGGATATGAAAGTAGAAATCCTAAAACGTGTCAAAATACAAGTGTCTAATATAAGTGAGGAGAACTTATTAATAAGTATTGAAGATACAATGTTAATGGTTGCTGAGTACACAAATAGAACAATACCTGAATTCCCTCCTGCTTATCCTGGTATTATTGCTAAAATGGTGGTTCATCAATATAAGGATCAGGAAAGAGAAGGTAAGAAAAGCGAATCGTTAGGGAATTATTCTGTTACTTATGACGACGTGGGAGATTATCCAGCAAGCGTTACGAAAGGGTTGAAAGTGAGGTTGCGTGTTTTATGATTCAATCAATGATTCGTAAGTTTGGTAAAGACTCTTCAGTACTTCGTAATGACGGTTCTGACGATGATGGACCTTATCCAAATGAAGAATGGAAAGAAATTAACACTGTTAAAGGTGTACTAGATGCCATTCAAGGAACAAAGGACGCCCGTAATAAGAAAGTAGAGGAGAAAAGCACGCATTTCTTCTATTGCTTACCATTTGATGTAACTATTCAAGATAGATTAGTTATTGATAAGAAGGTATACAGTGTTACTTATCCAGGCGATCCAATGAATGCGGGTAGATTCTTTCAAATAGAATTGGAGATGTTGCCATATGAGCATGAAATTCCAGTCAAATAGAGATGCAGTAATGGCAAGGCACTTAGCCGCAAAGAAAGCAGCGCATACCGCTGTCGGTCAATTTGTTAGTTCTAAAGCTAAATTACTAGCTGCTGTAGATACTGGAAATCTAAGAAGAAGCATTAGTTCTAAAGCAGAGCAAGAAAAGGTTGTTATTGGTACATCTTCTGATTACGGCATTTACGTTGAGAAAGGTACAGGAATCTATGCAGTTGATGGGGATGGCCGTAAAAGTCCTTGGATGTATCGCGATCCCAAAACAGGGAAGATGGTTAGAACTCAGGGACAACATGCTCAACCATTCCTTAGACCTGCAGCAGAGAATAATAAACCACAAATTACACAAGTTGGCACACGAACATATTCGTCATTAATGAGGTAGATAGCATGAATGACTTTATAAATATATTGCACCGTGAATTGAAACGGATTCATAAAGAATCGTACTATGAAATCGCTAAAATAACCGCTGAAATGCCTTATCTGGTGTATACGGTAAATGATGATAAAGAACCATGGGGAAGAAAGAATATCATGCTTACAATTGATATTTACGGTACTTCTGCTCATCTTGCTAAAATAGATGAACTTATTACAAAACTAGAAAACAATCTTCATAGAAAAAGATTAAACAGCGCTGAATTTGGTGCTGCTATTTCTTATCTTTCGAGTCAGAAAGTACCGGATCCAGACCCGAATATTAGACGTAAAGAAGTACGCTTCATTTTACGAACTTATTTTAAACAATAGAAAGGATTGAGTATATGGCAGCTCCACAACCAAAACCAGAAAATGTCCTCTTCGGAGATTGGGGTGCATTCTTCTTTAATTATGGAGAAAAAGACGAACTTCCTGTAGGCGCTACGCAAGGTGGCGGTTCTTTTAAGTATGAACCAGAGTTTAAAGAAATTGAGTATGATGGTTCTCCTGGTGACACTATGGGGATGAAGCGTATCACTAAATCAAAAACTCAAATCAGTTTTAAGACACTTGAATTTTTGGATAAAGAAAAAATCAAAAATTTTATTGCAGGATTAAAAGTTTTAGAAGAAACCGTTACAAAAGACGGAAAAGCTATCAAATACGATGTAATTGAAGCGACGGAACGCCTTACGAAAGAAAGCTACCTTAAAAATGTAGCGTGGGTTGGTGAAACGTTAGGTGGCGATATCGCTGAGATTATCGTATATAACGCGTTATCTGATGGTTCTTTAGAAATGGGATTTGAAAATGAAAGTGAAGTAGTTCCAGAGGTTACATTCACTGGACACCGTGACCCAGAAAACATTCGAAAAGTACCATGGAAGATGCGTATTTTAACAGCGACAGAAGCAGCTAAATTAATACCAGCAGGTTAAAGAGTAGGGATAATCCCTGCTCTTTTTATTTTAAGGAGGAATAAATATGACTATTGCAATTCAAGAAAAAGAATATAAAGTGAGACAAATTCATGGTGGAGATTTATTTTCTGTAGTTCGTATTTTGAAGAAATCGAAATTCAAGGTTGATATTAATTTACTTAAAGATTTAATGATGGGCGTACGAAATAAAGAAGGAGCAACTCAAGCTGATGTATTAGCTGCACAAGAGACTTTCGGGTATGACATTATCATGAAGTTTATCTTCGGATTAGAAGAAGCAGAACAGGAATTTTTTGAGTTTGTAGCCGGACTTTTAGTTCATGAAGATGAAGGTGGCAAAAAAACATCACCAGGTTGGGAAACGATTCGAACTTTAAATCTAGAAGAGTTGGTTCGATTATTTATTGCAATTAAAGATTCAGAAGTTGGGCTGGTTAAGCTTTTTTCCAATGCGGTGAACTTGATGAAATAGACTTCATCGATACGTTAGCTTCTCGCTATCCAAATATGGAGTATATAAGGAGTTTGGATGCAGAGATAGTTATTAACTTGTATCTCACCGCAAAGAAGAAACAGATGGACCGCATGTTATGGGAGGAATGGTGTGCCCTACAACCGTACTGCGATGAAACATTTCCTCAATTTAAACATAAGCGCGAAAATCCAACGCAAGAACAGGTAAAACAATACAACGATTCAATCGAACAAACACCGAAGCAGAAACTTACAAAAGAAGAAGTGTTTGCTCGAGTTGCAAAAATCCGCGGAAAGGCGGGTGAATAAATGGAACTATTTCGTATGTTTGGTTCAATATTCTTGCGTGATGATGAATTACGAGGTGGATTGAACCGAGCAGAACAGCACGGTCAACGAACTACAGGGATTTTAAATAGAGGTTTTAGTAGCGTCGGTAGAATGGCTGGTTCAATGGGGGCAGCTGTCGGGACTTCCGCTATAGCTATTGGTGGTATGGCAGGTATGGCATTAGGGGCAGGAGCCGCACTTGTTGGTATTGTTTCCGCAGGTGCTAACTTTGAACAAATCATGTCAAAAGTAGCAGCTGTTTCCGGTGCTTCCGGAAGTGAAATGAAGCAATTGGAAGCTCAAGCTAAAGAATTAGGTGCAACAACTCAATTCTCCGCTACACAAGCTGGGGAAGGGATGATGTACCTTGCGCAAGCTGGTTTTAAAACTGGCGATATTATGAAAGCAATGCCTGGCATGTTAGATTTAGCCGCGGCAGGTGCACTTGATTTAGGTACAGCAGCAGATATAGCGTCTAATATCATGAGTGGTTTTGGATTGTCAGCTGATAAAGCGACCCATACAGCAGATGTATTAGCGTTGGCTGCTTCTAACTCAAATACAAATGTAACACAAATGGGCGAAGCGATGAAATATGCTGCTGGAACTGCCCATACTGTCGGTTTCAGTATGGAAGAAACATCAGCGGCAATTATGGCGATGGCAAATAGTGGTTTGCAAGGATCAGTTGCAGGACAAGCTTTCGCTACATCTTTAGGGCGTTTAGCTAAACCGACAAAAGAAATGCGAAAAGTTATGGATGAGTTGAATTTATCTTTCTTTGATCAGCAAGGTAAAATTAAACCTTTACCAACGATTATAAAAGAATTAGAAGATAAAACAGGTAGTATGACAAACCAACAAAAATCAGCTACATTAACAACGTTATTTGGTGCAGAAGCATATAAAAACTGGGCAGCTTTAATGCAAGAAGGTAGCGAGAAATTAGAGAAAAATACAAAAGCATTAGAAAAAGCTGATGGTGCAGCTGCGAAAATGGCTAAAACTATGAATGACAATCTAAAAGGAAAGTGGATTGAATTCACATCTGCGCTAGAAGGTTTAGCTATAACGATTTTTACACTTATCGCTCCTGCATTAGCTGCTATTGTCCTTGGATTAACTCAGGTGGTCCGGTGGGTTGACGGTACAATTAAAAGATTTGTAGATTTAAACAATTATATAGGTAATATCCAGTTAATAACCAAAGCAATTCAAGATTTTTGGCTCGCGGCTTCTGGTGATAGAAATGCCATGGTTGAGGGATATGACATTCTTACTAAACTTGGTTTCTCTGCTAATTCAATTCAGTTTATACAAGAAACTACAGCGGCAGTGCAGTATGGTGTAGAAACTATGAAAGCCCTCGTATCTGGCGATTGGGGAGCTGCTAGTAATTTCTTAGATAAGTTAGGTTTTTCCCCTGAACAAAAAGCTAACATTATTATGTTTGTTCAAGATGTTCATGCTCAATTGAGTAACTTTATAGAAAATGTACAATCTCTAATTTCGGCTGCCGCCCCAGTAATTATGGGGATCATTGGCGCGACTGTAGAATTCATAAAAAATGTATGGGCTACAATACTTCCTTATGTAATGCCGTTGCTAACTGACGTTCTTAACTTTGTGAATGGCATTATTTCTCAAATATCTGCATTTTGGAAAGAAAACGGAACACAGATAGTTCAAGCGGTACAAAACGCTTTTTCAATTATCCAATCAATAATTTCTTTTGTGATGCCAGTGGTGATGTCTATTGTGCAATCTACTTGGGGTGCCATTAAGGACATTATCCAGGGAGCCGTAAATCTCATTATGGGGATTATTAAATTTTTTGCATCTGTTTTAACTGGTGATTTTTCTGGGATGTGGGAAGGAATAAAACAGATATTCAATGGTGCGATTCAGCTAATTTGGGGGCTTATCCAATTTTCGTTTGTCAAACAAATTTTCGGTGCAGTCAAAGGGCTCGCATCTTCTTTTGGTTCTACGATTAGTAGCATGTGGTCTACTGTAGTTGGATATTTCAAAACATTTATCAAGGAACCAATCGCTTCTGTAGTTCGTATGGCAATCGATATAGGTGAAGCTGCTATGAAAATTAAAGATAAATTGATTAATCCTATTAAAGAAGCTTGGAGTGGGATTATGGGTTGGATTGATAAAATACGAAATGGAATTGCTAATATGTTTAGCGGTATTCATATTCCTGTCCCTAAGATTAGTGTTAACGGTTCACTAAACCCTGTTAATTGGGCAAGCGAAGGTTTACCATCTTTCAGTGTTAAGTGGGCGGCAAACGGCGCTTTAATTAAACCCGGTAATCCTACATTAATTGGTGTTGGTGACGCAAGGGGGTATGATGAAACGGTTTTACCTTTACGTAAGCAAACCTTTGACGCGATTGCGAATGGAATTATGGGTTCATTACCATTAAATCAACAGCAAGGGACCAAATATGTATCACAAGGTCCCACTGTTTTACAAATTAATTTAAATGGAAGAGAAATAGCGAAGGAAATTTACTCAGATGTCAATGAATTTCAAGAACGCGAGAAAGAAAGACTCAAAGTATTTTAGGTAGGTGATGATATGGCAGGAATTAGTTTCTTTAGTTTTAACGGGAAAAGGAATCCAAATGTAATTCCACTGCAGGGTAAAAAGCGCCCTGCATGGGCTCCTTTGGATCGTATGTTTCTTGAAGTCTCGCATTATCCAGGAGGTAGGTTACTACGCACACAAACTAAAATGAGAAAGATTTTAGTTCCTATTGCACTATTATATGATTCAGCTGAAGAAGCTGAAAAACTAAAAGAAGAAATAGCAGATTGGCTCGTTACGGATCAACCGTGCGAGCTTATTTTTGATGATGAAAAAGATCGTACGTTTTTAGCTGTCGTAGATGAAACTTTAGATTTAGACCAGTTAGTTGATCTAGGTGAAGGTACTTTAACTTTCATTTGTCCAATGCCATATAAGTTAGGAAAAGAGCAAACGGTTGACTTTAAAAAAGATTTTAGTGGGTTAGTTGCTAATGTCCAAAATAAAGGAACTGTTCATTCTAACCCTATCATTGAGATTGATATTACGAAACCAAACACTTTTCTAGACGTATGGTTCGGCGAGACATCTTTAAATGACCGGGATTATTTTCGTATCGGAATGCCGTTAAAAACTGTGGAAACACCTGTAGAAAGAAATCAAAGGCTTATATGGGATGAAATGGCTACCACTGTAGGATGGAGTAAGGTCAGCTCGATGGAAGATGGTGAACCAGTAGGTGAAATGAAATCAGATAAATACCAATTCTATTGTTCTGATTTTGGTACTGCGGGTAAAGGTTGGCACGGCGCAGCCGTTAAAAAGAGTATCCCTGGCGGTCCAGTACAAGACTTTATTATGCAAGCCTACGTTACATGTAAGAGTAAAAAAATCAATGAAATGGGACGAGTTGAGATAGCGATACTGGATGAAAATAGCAAGGTACTTTCAAAAATTGCTATGAACGATCTCTTTTGGCAAGCTGAACAAAATTTCGGGACAATGGTAATTGGATATGACAATAAGCCAGGGAAAACAGGTTTAATTTATGAGAGTGGCGATTATCCGAATACATGGAATCAGTATTTTGGTCGATTTTGGATAGCTAGGACAGGAAATGTATGGGAAGCGTATATTTCAAGATTCCTTCGAGGTACAGAAAAAGATGATTCAGAACGATTTGCACGTTGGACGGATGAAAAAAACTATCATATGGAAAAAGCGGCACAAATTCAGATTAGCATCATGCAGTTTCAAGACGTTCCACCAGTAGAAGCGATGTCAGTTAGTGATTTGAAGTTTTGGAAAGTGAATTTAAATACGAAAAATACACTGCCTTATATAGTAGATGTTGGTGATAAAGTCGTGATCGACACAGAAAATAGTCATGTAACAATTGAAGGAAAGAATGCGATTAACATTAAGGACATTTTCAGTAATTTCCCTGTTATCAATAGAGGCACTAATAAACTTGAGATTATGCCTTCTGATATCGGAACAGCAAGGGTCAAATACAGGGAGCGATTCAGATGAGAACACCAAGCGGAATACTTCATGTTGTTGATTTCAAAACAGATCAGATTATATCAGCTATTCAACCAAAGGACTACTGGGCTGATAACCGTCATTGGGAAATAAAAAATAACATTGATATGCTAGAGTTCAAAACTTTTGACGGCACTCCACATGCAGTTACATTACAGCAGCAGAACTTAGTTTTAAAGGAAGTGCGTGATGGTCGCATTGTTCCATATGTTATCAATAATGAAGTAGAAAAAGACTCTGATGATAGATCGCTCACTGTACATGCTTCTGGTGCCTGGGTTCAAATAGCCAAAGATGGGATTATTAAACCTCAACGTATAGAGAGCGAAACAGTTAATACGTTTATTGATATCGCTCTTGCCGATTCAAAATGGCAACGTGGAATAACGGATTATTCTTCATTCCACACGATGACGATTGATGAATTCATCGATCCCCTCACTTTTTTAAAGAAAATCGCGGCTTTGTTTGAGTCAGAAATCCAATATCGAGTTGAAGTATCCGGTTCTCAAATTACTGGATGGTACGTCGATATGATAAAGAAACGAGGGAGAGAAACAGGGAAGGAAGTAACCTTGGGAAAAGACATAGTAGGCATTAGACGCATTGAACATTCCAGGGATATTTGTACCGCCTTAGTCGGATTTGTACGGGGCGAAGGTGACAAACTTATCACCATTGAGAGTATTAATAACGGGCATCTTTATATTACAGATAGTGATGCCTTTCAACGCTGGAATGCGCATGGTAAGCATAAATTTGGTTTCTACACTCCGGAAACAGAAGACCAGAATATGACACCGCAGCGATTAATGACTTTGATGAAGATGGAATTAAAGAAGCGTGTCAATTCTTCAGTTTCTTATGAAGTAGAAGCACAATCGATTGGACGTATTTTCGGACTAGCACATGAACTAATTAATGAGGGAGATACGATTCGAATCAAAGATACAGGATTCACACCTAAGTTATACCTTGAAGCACGTGTAATTGCTGGTGATGAATCTTTTACGGACCCTACACAAGATAAATATGTGTTTGGTGATTATCGCGAAATTACTGATCCAAACGAAGAACTACGAAAAATTTACAATCGAATCTTGGGCTCATTAGGTAATAAACAAGAGCTGATAGATCAGTTAGATAAATTAGTGAAAGATGCAAACGAAACAGCTAGTAATGCTAAGAAAGAATCCGAAGCAGCGAAAACACTCGCTGAAAAAGTTCAAGAAAATCTAAAAAATAATACTGTAAATATCATTGAATCTAAGCAGCCGCCCACAGAGAATCTTCAAATTGGTAATACGATATGGCGAGATATTAGCAACGGTAAACCGGGTATTTTAAAAGTATGGAACGGGAAAGATTGGGAGCTTCTTATTCCTGATCCAGAAACTATCAAGAAAGAAACAATGGAGCAGGTAAATAAGGATATTCAACTTACAAAAGAAGAATTAAATAAGAAAGTGGAAGAAGCACAAAGTGAAACTGCTGGTCAATTCAAGGAAGTAACAGAAAACCTTCAAGAAGTTTCTTTAACTATTAAAAATGTACAAAACTCTCAAGGTGAAATTGACAAAACTGTCTCTGAAATGAAACAAACCAACGAAGGTTTTACTAAATCTATTGACTCGTTAATGAAAAAAAACGGTGAGATCACTGAGAAATTAAATACAGTAGTAGAGACTTCCGAAGGCACAATAAAGAAAATCTCTGAGGTGCAGCAAACAACAAATGATCTAAAGAAAACAACTACTGAAATAGAAGAAAAAGCTGGGGAAATCAGCGAAAAGTTAACAAGTGTAGAAAAGAAAGTTGATAATACGGAAATTGGTATCCGAAATCTATTACTAGAAACAGCTAATAAATCCCATTCAGTGAAGACTGGAGAAAATAAGCCTCATACCTATTTTGGTGTGGTGAAGGATGCGATTACTTTAATGCAGGGCAAGAACATTGCTATGAGCTTTCTATTTACAGGTAAGGTTACTGAATGGGGTACAACGGATAAATGGGTTGGTTTCGAAGTGAAAATTACTTTTATAGACAATACATTTGCTTATCCTAGCTGCCGTATAGAAAACCGTCTAACACTAGGTAAACAGTATAAACAGGAAAGATTTACAGCGAGTGCTGTAGTAATGGATAAGCCTATTAAAGAGATTTTAGTTTACGCTTTAGGACGTGATTTCACAGGAGACGTGTTAATTGAAAAGCCTAAATTAGAAGTTGGCACAGTACCGACTGCATGGACACCAGCACTAGAAGATCAAGTAACGAATGAGGAATTCACTAAAAAAACAACCGAGATTGAAAAAAGTGTGAATGGTATTAAAGAAAGTATTAAAACGGTAGAAAAAACACAAGTCGATTTTAGCCAGCGTGTGACTACTGTAGAGAAAACAGCGGACGGTATTAAAGAAAATGTTACTAGTTTACAAGAGATACAAACTAAACAAGGTACGCAGTTACAAGAGGCTAAAGCAGGTTGGGAAACTACTGCAAAAGCTTTGGAAGGAAAAGTTGAAATAAAAGATGTTGAAGATTATGTTGGCGGAATCGGTAATCAAACTGTATTACGGAATGTTCTTTGGAAGAATGATACAAAATATTGGATTCTTCAATCAGGCTCAACAAGAGATACAACCGTTTTATATAAGGGTTGTAATACACTTCGTACAATCTCCACGGGAAATACAGCAGACGTATACAGAGGTGCTTCACATGAAGTTATAAATGCCGGACCTGGTTGGAATTACGTTTTTTCTGCATACTTTTATACAGATAATAAGTCTAGCATTGATAATGGTGCGAAAATGGAGCTGAAATGCTTAGATGCAAATGGAAATGTGTTAAAGCAATACGGACAAGAGATTACGTTAACACAAGGAATGTGGGTAAGACATCATGTGTTTGGTCTACTTGTAGAAGGAACGAAAAAAGTACAAGTACAATACTGGCTGCGTAGAAATGGAAGACTGTGGGTAGCGCAACCTATGTTACAGATCGGCGATAAACCTTCTTCATTTATGGAGAACCCTGTTGATATTGTAGATAAAGATAAAATCATGGAAGAAATGGCCGATAAGATAGCAACTGAAGATTACACTAAAAAAGTAACTGAATTAGAAAGAAGTATTAGTGCTACTGAAAAAGGCGTTTCAATCATCTCTGGAAAACAAGAAACGTTTATAAATGAGATTTATAATGCCTATGTAAAGAAAACGGAATCTAGGTTAGAAGTGTTAGATGAAGGGATCTTAGCACAAATTTTAAAAGACGGTATCATTACTTCTATCAATATGTCACCTGGTAAGATTACAATCGACGCTGAGAAACTGAATATTAATGCCGATACAATGGTCAAATGGTTAACAGCAAAAGGCATTGACACAAATCTTATTAGAATTGATGGTGATAAGATAACCATTGATAAAGATGGTGTAACTGTTAAAATGCTAGATTTCCTATTCCAAGACGAATGGGGTACAAAAACAACTGCGGTATCAAGACGAAACCTAATAGCTGATCCAGACTTTTCTAGTGTTACAAAGAAAAACATTGGCAATTCAGATTATTATGGGTTTGAAGGTGGATACGGTCTTACTTGGAAGTCCTGGGGAAATGTCGTAATAGAAAAGAATACACATATATTCGATTACGAGCAAATGGTGAATGCTGCAAGGGTAGATATGTATAACTATCCAGAAGCAATCGTGAATAATGGGATACATCCTGGTAACGAATATACAGCATCCGCACACTTTAGAACTGCCATGATAAATGGCGTGCGAAAGACAGGAAAACCGAGAATACACGTGTGTTGCGTTAAATTCCGAGACAACGTTAGTTACGACATGTTGAGTGAACAAAAGATGGACTTCCCTGAGCCGTCTACATTTTACGGAGAAATCAGAAGGTATTCTTTTACTTTCAAAGTCCCGACAAACTATATTCCACAAGAACACGCATTGATTATTAAAGTTTGTTCTGGAAATGCTGACATGAGACAAGGGACAGCGATTTGTGTAAGTGGTGTAACGTTATACAGTGGCAAATATGCATCTATGTATAATTGGGATCGTGCTGCAGCAGAAAGAGCAGATGGTATTCAGCCGTTTAACGCACTTGCTGTAGGTGGTGTGAATAATAATATATCTTCAGCACCAGACGGACAAACGTTTGATATAAGTACTGAAAAAGAAGTGAAAATCTTTAGGAATATACGAGCAATGCAGGGAATTAACTTAGGTGGCGGTGGATTCCAACAATGGGGGCATATTCGTTTTACAGACGGTAATGCTGGAGCGGGTTTTTATGTGAGTACTCCAAGTGGTTGGAAATTTAACGCACTTGGATAGAGAGGAAGGATTGGACATGGATATTAACTATATGATGCCTTTTCAGGAAGGCGAAATGCTTCCTTATATGGGAAGAATAGTAGATGTAAAACGAACAGAAACAGGAGTTTTTATACAAGTACCTGCTGACATGTTAGATAATGCAGGGATTGCCAACGATACAAGTAAAGTTGAGGTATGGAGGGACATGGCTGACGGGACTATTGGTTTTAGAGTTTTAACGAAATGTGAGTTATGTGGTTGTGGAGCCAAATTATATGAATTGAACTTAGGAGTTGCTAAAAGGCGCATTTGTGCAAATGATTATTTTAAACTTACAGGTGAATATCCTCCACAAGAACCGCCAACATCAACTAATGAAAATAACACACAAACAGAGCAGGAGCAGCCATAAGCTGTTTTTTATTTTGCACAAAATACGGCTTTTGTTTTGGAATTTCTGCGATGCATTCACCATAAGTAAGGTTGTCTCATATTATGTAAAGATTGCTTTATTAAGATTTTAAAAGGATGTGAATACAGTGGAAGATGTATATGTAAAAATCGACAGTTTAAAAGCAGAACAAAAAGAAATTATGCGGGATATTCGTAGTTTAGAAACTCGCACAACAATTAATGAGAAAGACATTGCTACAATTAATAAGCAATTAGAAAAGATTAGCATGAATACAACTTGGATTTTACGAATTATTATTAGCGCAATTACTATGTCAGTCTTGGGTTTAATATTAAAAGGGATGATTTAATATCTTAAAATAAAAGTACTTATTGAGAGAGGGACAAGCGTCTCTCTTTTTTATTATAAATAAGGAGATGGAAAGATGGATCGTATTGATATATTAATGAAAGTATTTATAGCTACATTTGGAGGCTTTTGTGGGTATTTTTTGGGAGGATGGGATGCAACATTGAAAATCTTAGTAACGATGGCAGTTATTGATTATTTAACTGGCATGATTGCAGCAGGATATAACGGAGAATTAAAAAGTAAAGTTGGTTTCAAAGGCATCGCCAAAAAGGTGGTGCTTTTTCTTTTGGTCGGAGCAGCTACTCAAGCAGATGCGGTTGTGGGAACAAATAGCGCGATTCGTGAAGCAACAATCTTTTTCTTTATTGGGAATGAGTTGTTATCACTTTTAGAAAATGCTGGTCGAATGGGTATTCCGTTGCCACAAGCTTTGACAAATGCAATTGAAATTTTAGGTGGTAAACAAAAACAAGAAGAGAAAAAGGGAGATGTTCAATAATGGGGTACATTATAGATATTTCAAAATGGAATGGTAATATTAATTGGCCTGTAGCAAAACAACACATTGATTTCATAATCGCTCGTGTACAAGATGGTTCGAATTATGTAGATCCATTATATAAGGGGTATGTACAAGCTATGAAGCAGCACGGTATTCCTTTTGGGAACTATGCATTCTGTCGTTTCGTTTCTGAAAATGATGCACGTATAGAAGCTAGAGACTTTTGGAATCGCGGAGACAAGAGTGCGAAAGTCTGGGTTGCAGATGTTGAAGTGAAAACAATGCATGATATGAGAGCCGGTGCACAAGCGTTTATTGATGAATTACGCAGATTAGGTGCTCAAAAAGTTGGTTTATATGTTGGCCATCATATGTATGCTCCGTTTGGCATGGCTAATGTAAAAGCTGACTTTGTATGGATTCCTCGTTATGGAGGAAATAAACCAGCTTATCCGTGTGATATTTGGCAATACACTGAAACAGGAAATGTACCTGGTATTGGTAAATGTGATTTAAATGAATTGATTGGTAGCAAATCTTTATCTTGGTTTACAGAAGTGAATCAA
>NZ_JBEUTW010000007.1:0-52748 GCF_040492675.1 Bacillus sp. AP50 | reverse complement strand
CTAAAGGACAGGTTATTTCAACCGGCACAGCATACTTGCAAACTGAAGTGTTGCCGAATGCTGAATTAGATAAAATCACTTGGTGGATGGATACTAGACCTGAAGGTAAATGGTTCTACGAGTATTTTAAAAAGTAAACAATGAAAGCCGTCCTGTCGGGCGGCCTTTTTTCATTTTGCATCAATAATATCAATAAATTTCAACGTCATATTATTATAAAATGCATCCGTACAAATTATAGATTTATTCAAAGGATCAATATCAATGACAGTCATATAGCTAGTAAGTAAAAATCCATCTTCATAATATGTAATCAATATTTCTTCTTCAGAAAGCAGCGAACATAATAGCGTATTCTCAATAAGTTCTTGTTCATCCTGGGTTAATGTAGGGCGTTCTACTTTTGTCTTGTCTTTAATAATCTCACGGATACCTGCGAATTGTTCTGGCATCGCTGCGAACGGAGTCCATTTAACCATTCCTCTTCCTTTTGGCATATTAGCGTTATTCATGCTTTATGTCCCCCTAACAATGTGTTTCTGTATCTTGCTGTTGCACTATTTGTATACGAAATTCCTCTTAATATGCTGTTCTTACCAAATTTAGTGCGTATTTCATCCATTACTTTAGTTAGTTTCATTTCTTTTTCTCGTTGTATTACATTATCGAATAGTGAGATTTGTTCTTCGCCTTCATGGATTAAGTTAGTTAAAGAAACATTTATGGATCTAATGGGCTCCCCAGTGTAAAACTCGTGTAAAAAATATGTACAAATCTTATATATATCCATTGTTAAATTGGTCGGTCGGTTCATAGTGTGAGTTTTTCTGAAGCCACCAGAGTAATTTTTGCTATAACCAATGGAAAAATGAACAGTTTGAGCTAGTTTGTTTTGCCTTCGCATTCGATAACAAACTTCTTCTATATGCTCCAGTAAAATAATTGGAAACTCTTCTATAGTGTAATCACGCATGAGTATTTGGCTTTTACCAATAGAAGTTGTTGCTGGAACGTATTTTTCTGATATACGGCTAAAATCAATGCCGTTGCTATGTAAGTGTAGTTCTTCGCCAATGACCCCAAAGCTCTGCTTTAAGTATTTCAGTGGATATTGTGCCAAGTCTCCGATTGAATGAATCCCTTTTCGGTTTAACTTTGCTTCTGTCTTACTCGAAATCCCCCAAAACTTACTCAGTGGTCGTATTGGCCATAATTTTATGGGTACATCTTCGTACTTCCAGTATGCTATGCAATCTTTCGTTTTCTTCGCTTCTACATCTAAGGCAACCTTGCTCATTAAAGGGTTAGGTCCAATTCCTATCGTGCATTCGATTCGAGTCTTAGCATATATCTCACGTTTGAATTTCAACGCAAACTCATATGGATCGTTTGCAAACAAATGAATACTATCCGTAATGTCCATAAAGAACTCATCGATGGAATATTGGTGGAAATCCTCAATTGGCACGTATTGTAGAGCCAACTTAGTAATGAAATTAGAACATTTTATGTAAGTACTCATAATTGGATTTACCACAAGGATATCTTTACGACGTGGTATTTCATACAACCTCGCCATCTTTTTTATACCCAAGGCTTTTAATGGTGGAGTTGCAGCCAAAACAATTGAACCACTCCTATTCACATCACCGACTACAGCTAACTTTGTGTGAAGTGGGTCTAATCCCATTTTGATGCAACTGACTGAAGCATAAAAGCTACGAAGATCTACACATAAAACAATTCGGTTTGGCAATATTGAATAGTCATACACCGTTATTCCTCCTAAATAACAGAACGTTAGTTCTTATTATATACGAATGTACGTTCTTTTATGAAGAGGTTTTTATAAAAAATAAAAATAGCCCCACTCATTTAAGTGAAGCTACATCCAAAAATCGTTTTCATTTATGTTTTTCCCTAACTTTTTTAATCCTTTTGTGATTTGAACTACAGTTGAAAATTTTGGTCTATACGTATGGTCATTACACAGTTTTGAAATTGTCGCTCTACTCAACTTGGATTTCTCTCCTAATTCCGCTTGGGAAATCCCTTGGCGATCTAACCACTTTCCAAATTTACTTCTATTTGTTTTCCCTAATCTTAGCCAATCAAACATTACTGTCACCTCAGTAAACAGCATGTACAAGAGTTAACTTTTTTATACGAGTGCAAAAAAAGATGCATATCAAACAAACAGTATGAAATACCTTTTACCATACCAAACAAATTACGATTCTTACTTCCAATTTGATAGCCTTTTAAAACTTCGTTTCACCTATTCTGAATAGAATTCGGTCACGGAATACTACTTCAGACATTGAAAGATTAGTATTTTCAATGATTCATAGCTATTATTCTCTCTTCTAATTAGCAGGGACTGTTTTTGCTAAAACATACATGAGGGGTGGTGCAGGTTTGTGATATTTGAGTTAGTAAGTTCAGCTGCAGTTGGTGGTGTAGTCTTTCTATCAAAAATGCATCAAAAAGGAGCAACGAATGATGCCTCTAAGATTCAAAGAATTTGTGCTAATTGCGGTTTAAAAGTAAAAGAAGGGAAAGAGACCAGGACCATACAGCTACTCCGTAAGACGAGGAATGAATGGGGAGTTGAATATGCATATAGAATTCCACTCGGTCTTAGCTTCTCCGATTTTGAACAAAAGATACAACATTTAGAAGATGGATTAAACCACAAGAGCAAAGTTTATGATTTTAAACTACAAGACTTCAAATCTCTCCGACTGCGAAAAGATATCTTAAAACAAATACAAAACATCATAAGCAAGAAAAAACTCGTTAGAAAGGAAATTGAGCTGTCTTACGATGGGTTACTTAAAATACGAGTTTATGAGAAAGGGATTCCTAATTTCGTAAAATTTGAAGAAGAGATGATGAAGCAATGTAGAGGATGGGAAGTACCTATTGGTTATACGAGGGATGGATTGGTAAAACACGACTTTGACCAGTTATCACACATGATCTCTGCCGGTATGACGGATATGGGTAAATCTAATGTACTAAAGCTCATCATTACATCCTTGGTACGCAACCAATCAGAAAATATAAAGCTATTCCTTATCGATTTGAAGGGTGGTCTCTCTTTCAACCGATATAGATTCTTAAACCAGGTCGAATCAATTGCGAAGAATCCAGAGGAAGCCCTTAAGACTCTAAGGGAATTGCAAGATAAACTGAATGATAGAAACGAATACTTACTAGAAAAAGGATACGAAGATATAAAAGAAGCCGGGGATCCAGTAAGATACTTTGTAATCGTGGATGAAGCAGCCGATATAGCGCCATATCAGGAGTGCAGAGACATCATTGTGGATATAGGTCGTCGCGGCAGGGCAGCGGGATTTCGATTGGTATATGCAACGCAGTATCCAACTAATGAAGCTTTGCCGTCGCAGCTACGTCAAAATATTGGTGCTCGTGTTTGCTTCAGACTACAGACAGAAGCAGGGAGCCGTGCCGTATTAGATGAGGGCGGCGCAGAGAGCCTTCCTAACATAAAAGGAAGGGCTATATATCAAACGAACGAGAAAAAGGCCCTACAGACAATTTATATCGATAATAAGCAAATTGATAACATCATAAAGCCGCACATTAACATAAGAGCGAGGAAGGAGCATGAAGATGCAAAAACTAGCCATGAAGGAACAACGCATAGAAAGCATACTCTACAGCTTGAAGAGATTGGGATTCTTGACTAGGAAGCAATTACAGGTACTTCATAACCTTGGCGGAGACAGGAATGCTTCTCGTGTAATGAAGGGGCTTGAAGAATATGTGTCTAGCTTTAGAGATGGTGAGAAAGTGTTTTATTTGAATAAAGAAGGGCGTGAGCGCATTGGAAGTAAAAAGGTACTCAAGCGTTCGAATCAATTTCGCCATTACATTATGAGGAATGACATCTACATCGCTTACGAATGCCCGAAAACGTGGAAACAGGAAGTTAAGATGAATGTAAAAGGTATCGTTTCCATAATTGCAGATGCACTATTCACGGATAATGGCCGTTATCACATTGTAGAGGTGGATCATGAGCAAAAGATGAGCGCGAATCGTATCAAGATGCAGAAGTATCGCAAATTAATTGAATGCAAAGTGTTTGAAAAGACACCTAAGTTTATTTGGTACACCACGACGGAATATCGTAGAAAACAACTTCAGAAGCTTTGCGAGGGATTGGATTGCAACATATTTACGGTTACTGATTTCCATTAAAAACAGGGAGATGGTCCATATGGCAACTGAGACGATGAGCATCAAAGATTTTATGGATGGTAACTATGGGGCAAAGAAAAAGTGGAGCTTGTTCAAAAAGAAAGCAAAAAAATACGCACCCGTGGCGGCGCGAATAAGTATTGTGATCGGTAGTGCTATTATATTCAGCCAAATTTTAGATATTCCTCATGTGTTTGCTGATGGTAATAATCCGGATGTAAATGAAGTATTTAAAGATGTGCAGTCAAACGATGGGAAGATAAAGAATTATATAGATGGCCAACTGTACAATCGCATTGTAAATGCGTTTGAACCGGTTATTTTCTTGATTAAAGCAGTATCCTATCCGATTGCATCCGTTGTAGCGTTATGCGGTGGGCTGTTCATTATGGTTGGTAGCCAGGAACGGGGATTCTCCCTTATTTCAAGGGCAGGGATCGGCTATATAGTGGTTCAAATGATTCCATTGTTTATGCGATTACTTGTTGAAATTGCTAAGGCAATATAGTAGGAAATAGACCCTATAAAAAGTCTTTCGACATCGTTAGACTATAGATATATAATAAAGTTAGGTATTAAAAAGAGGTGATTATTTTGTCAGAAGAAAGAAAGAAAAGGTTATTCGCATTAATTTTGTTATGCGTTGCCTTTACCATCAATGTAACCGCTAAAAGCCTCGGCTATTTCACGATTTCAGGATTAAGCGTACTGTTTGGATTCGCAGTTATAATTGCTTGGACTGTCGAGTTCATAAAAGATAACCGAAAAAACAAGCGAAATTAGTTCTTTTTTTATATAGAAACAATTATGCTACGAAGGTCATGTGTATACATGGCTTTTTTTATTTGAAGGAATTTTTTAACCATCATGGAATACTGTCACTAGGAGGTGTTGTGACGTTATGACGGACGAAATTGTTTATTCGGCTAGCGAAGTATATAAACGACTAGGAATAAGTGATAGCACCCTTAGAAAGTACATGGAAGTATTATCACGCGAAGGATTCGCAGTAAAGAAAGATAATCGTGGCAGACGCCAATACACAGACAATGACATTATGGTGATTGAGAAGTTAATTGAACTGAGTAAGCATGACGGTATGACGTTAGAAAAGGCAGCGAAGATGATTGCGCAGCAAATAGAGAAAGTTAATCCGGATCTGATTCAAGAAGAGACTGAGGAAACAGATTTAGTGCCATTCCATATTAAACAGCAATTACAGGAACAGTACAGCGTTATGGCGCAAGAAATGAATCAGAGTATGTTAGCAATGGAGAAGCGATTAAGTGAGCAGGCCAAGCAAAGTAACGAGGAAATCAAAGCGAGTGTAGAAGCGCATAATGAACGCGTGGAAAAACGATTGGAAGCGCATAATGAACGCGTGGAAAAACGATTGGAAGCGCGAGATGAGACACTGATGAAGACGCTGCGTGAGATGCAGGAAACCAAGAGATTAATGCAGGAGTTTCGGGATGAGGTTGCTGCTGCGAGAGAGAAGAAAAAACCGTGGTGGAAGTTCTGGTGAGGGAAATCGAAGCAGGAGTATTTGTTTTCCTGCTTAAAATAAAAAGATACAAAGATAAAAGGATAAAAAGATACATGTATCTTTAGATACAAGGATACATAATAAAAAGTACCCCTGATATAGGGATACTTCAATGATTTTATAGGTTTGTAAGCAATTCGAACTTTCTTTTTTGATCCGAAGTTAGTTCATTTTCTACATAACTTTTTATAAGTATATCAATTATTTCGTGAGCATATTTGGTATTTGTAAGTTTATTTAGAGCTTCAAGTTTCTCTTTGGATTGACTAGAAATTTTAATACTACCCTGTTGGTTTTTAAAATTCTTTTTTTCTGGTGTTTGCAATTTATTATTTGTATTCGTCTCCAAGCTATCAGTAATAGGTGTAACGGTTACTACAAATGAATTATTATTATTATCCTCCACAAGCACCACTCCTATTTAGTAATCAATTAAAACTATTTATTGTTAGATGTTATGTTTTTCAAAATACGTTGCTCACGTTCAGTTAAGTTATTAGCAATATAAAATTCTAAAATTTCATCAATGAATTCGTAGTTTTTCATACTCTTCATTGTACAAATGGTTTTAATTTTACTAAAGGATTCAGGTGTTACTTTAATATTTTTTCTATCTTGAGCCGTTAAAACTTTCTTCCCTTGAGTATCCCTTTTAGTATTAGCCTTATCATTTATATTAGGATCTTTCGGCAGTTCTCTTTTGACTAAAGCCACTTATGTTAATCCCCTTTCCTAATTTAGTAAGTTTATTATCGACAAGGTATTTAGGGATGTATTTGTAACCTGGAACTATATCCCCTTCAGTTTCAAAAAGATGAATTCTTTCTTCTAATTCACAGAAAATATCACTGAATAAAGCTAACATTCTTTTATCGTGATGGTCCTCAAATTGCAATCCTATTCGTGGATACCATTCTAATCGGGCGTGATTATTAATAATCGTACTAAATACATTTTCTTCACCAAAAGTGGCGATAGTACTTTTTACAATTTCTTTATGTAGGGCACGTTTTTGTTGAAGTAATACTGGGAGTACTCCAGCTACTTGTAGCTTTACCAGCGAACCGAAATCATCCACTAATGTCTGCATATACTCAAAGATTAAACGCTGGCTTCCTTCATATGAAAATTGTTGCGTCTCTTGAACTACTATAATGTAGTCACTAGCTACCATAGCATTGTCCACTTTTAAATCTGTTGAAGGCGGAATATCAATGAATATGTAATCGTAGTTGTATTTTATTTTTTCTAACAATCTAGCAAGGTAAAAAGTTCTATCTTCAATATTGTTGAAATTCTCAATTAGAAAATCAGTGTACTTCCTCATATCATATCCGCATGGGATCATATCAAGATTTTCATGCAGATGCACAATTCCTTCTGATAAGTTTCCATCTTCAAGACATTTCATTAATGTTTTAGGCATTTCAGTAATATCAAAAGATTTCGCTAAAAATGATGTACCATTCCCTTGAAGGTCAGTATCAATAAATAAAACTTTCTTATTAAAGATCAAAGAAGCTACAAGAGATTCCATACACGAATCAGTTGTTTTTCCAACTCCACCTTTTTGTTGGGCGTTGATTATGACGTATCCTTTTTTCACAGGAATCGCTCCTTTTAAATTTGTAATATAATTGTAACAAAGGATAAATGTATCTTTTTATCTTTTTATTCTCGAATTGATGATAACACGAGATTGTACGAAAAGTAAAAGGATAAATGTATCTTTTTTTATGTTTAATAGATTACCCCTATTTTACGTGTACAGGACATTTAACAAAAACCTTGTAAAATCAACGTTTATTTATGTATCTTTGTATCTTTCTATCTTTTTATCTTTGTATCTAAAGATACACAAAGGTAAACTATGTATCTTTGTATCTAAGGATAAATGTATCTTTGTATCTTTCTATCTTTGTATCCTTCAATTAAGTTAACTAGATGGCATAAACCTACTTATAGGGGCATTTACAAACAAAAAAGCTTGTTGTAACGTAGTACACAACAAGCATCATTCTACAAAACAAAACATATTTTGATAAATCAAATCTACATAAATAGATCGAGCAAAACAATTGAATATGAACACAAAACAAAAAGCCACTCCCACGTGCTAACGGCTACCAACCTTTAGCGGGAATGACTTGCTCTAGCAAGTGTACCACCACTTGACTAGAAATTAGCTGTATTAACCCACAGTGTTAACGTTTAAGAAGTGTACCACCACTAACCTTAAACAACTATGCCTTTTCACGAGGCTTCTTTGATATACCCATTTTATCTATTGTTTGACTAAAATTCAACTAGTAAATGCTAGAATTGTATTTTTTGTAGTCAAAAGATATATAGCGGGCATCTCTAAACCTAGAAGTCTTGTGGATATACAGGCCATTTAGGAATTGGAGATGCCTTTTTGTTTTTTGTTCGCGTGGAATTGCCTGATACCACGTAAATAAAAACTGATAAGCCGTAATTCCGTGCTTCTATATAGAGGGAACGTGTTACGTGCGTGGCTAGCTGTTGGTCGTGCAGGGGGTACAGAGTATGCGCCTACAAAAACAGCACCCCTCATTGGATTCCTGTTCATCTGGTGAGGGAGGGCGAGAACGTGCCCAGGGACGATTCTCTGAAAGGTTCGGGTGGTTATCGTTAGCATTACGGTGCTAGGGAGTACATTCAGTTTGTCGTGTAGGGACGATATTACAAGGACAAGCCATAGTAAAAGGATGTATGCGGTGAAAATCGCTGAGTGAACAGGGTCTATACATACGGATACCTTATAAGTGACCGCATGGCGAAAACAAGACGCTTATCCATCTATTTTGATTGATTACTTTTTTGTGATCTTTCAAAGTAGGGGATAAATCTGCCTTCCAGCCGTATTCCTTAATCGTTCCCACATGATAAAAACCCTCCAGACCTTCAGTCAAGCTTAATTACGAAGAAAAGATGAAAAAATTGAGATTGTTTAACTCCTGGGGGAACTACTAACTAAGATAGTGGAATAAATAAAGGATTTACAACTTATTTGGTTAGAGGATAAGGGAATGAATGGTAGAATAAGTCTTATTGCAGAATTTGGTTTTATACAACGGATATAGTACGTGAAATTTTTATTAGTGTTTAATTTATTTTAAGGGGGAATTTTATGTTACATTGTTTATCTGGAATTTCATCTGATATTGTTCTTACAGAAGGGGAATATGGTTTTTCTGAGGTTTTAGAAGATTATTTAAATGCTAGTTTTATAAATATAGTCACTTATAATATTAGATCTTACGAGGATTCAGTATTAATTAACGCTCTTAAAGAAGTTGAAAGTAATACTCCAATTAATATAGTATTAAATATTCCAGCTCGTCGTGATCTTTATATAGATAGGGATGGGAATTTTAGTGATTATTTAGCTAGACAGGCAGCAATTCAGATACGTTATTATTTGAGAACGTTAGAGAGAGAAAAATTTGGAGATTTAAATGTATTTTTTAATTTTTTTAATCATGCAAAACTTGTTATGACAAATAATATTGCTTACATAGGTTCTCAAAATTATTCTGATGCTAGTAGTAATAATTTTGAATTGGGTGTTATTATAAAAGACACTAATGCAATAAGGCAAATTGATTCAGTTATTTTCAATTCAATAAAAGAGAAGTCAATGAGATACCAAACATCTAAATATATTGTTTTATCAGAGACAACGGCAGAAGTTATGTATGATGTTCTTGGTAAATTGAGAGAAAGTATTTTTTCTATTCATGATCACGAACCCTTTATGGAAAATGTTGAAGTATTCGATATTGATTATGCAGTTTTTCCTCAAGAAGAGTGGGAAAGGTTATCTTATTTACATGAAGAATTTGAAATAGAGTTAAGAGATTTAAGTGAGCAGTATGAGAAATTCAACTCAGAAGAGGCTACTATTATATTAAATTCTTTAGAATCGAATATAAAAAGTCTTGTATCTAATCTTGAGGAGTTAGCTAATTTTAAAAATCGTCAAGAAGAGAGTATGCTATGGGATACTTTTCATAGCATTGATACAGGAGATAATAGCGATGAAGCTTTGGATATAGCTATGCAGAGTGTAAGAAATTATGAAATTGATAATTTTTTTGATGTTACAGAAATAGGAACAGAACTTGTAGCTTATTTTACAAATATTGAAGTTGCTATCCAAGGGATTTGTGAACTTATTGAAGAGATTAAAATAGATCTTATAAAAGAAACAGTATGTGAAAATATAAGATCTATTCAAAATGTAGAGTAATTGTCAATTTTAACAGGTATTAAGATATTTTGTTATAATTTAATAGTGCACAAGTGCAAAATCACATATAGCCCATCTACGGAAATAGGTGGGCTTTTTTATATTGAAAAATAAAGAAAAGACACCCTAAGGTGCCTTCCTCCGACTTGAACCATCTTAATTTTAATAATATGTATTGGACGCCAATCCAAATATTATTTTACCATGTTTAGTTGTTTCACACATTGATAAATGTTATTAAAATCTATATTTTATTGGAATTTTCTTTTTATGTAAGATGCAACATTATCGTAATCACCATAGATGAATTTCTCGTTAATTCCCATAAAATTAAGTTCATTAAGAATCTTTTCTTTATCTTTAATGACAATTATTTTATCTGGCCAAACCCTTTGACATGATAGAACATTATAGTTGTAAACTGATTCTGTATAATTCAAGTAAGTTTGATATATAAATAATCCTTGTTGATTACGACCACGTTCAAAAGTTAATATTGGTTCATATTTGAAATTAGGCATTATATCTAACCAGAAAACAGGTTCAGTACTTTCTAATATATTTCGTAAAAAATTTTGAAGATATGCTGTATATGCAAATATTTCACTTGAAACAATATCAATTTGTTCGTATATTCTTTCTAGTTTTTTGTTGTGTTTTTTGAAATCATAAGCGCATGTGTGCATGCTAATATCATAATCCAAATCCTCGTAAGAAAAGATATTATTAGGAATAGGGTTTTCAGTAAAACTCATTTCGAAATACGAGAGATATTCTTTATGTAGGTTTTCGAAATGTTGACGGAATAATTTAGGGTGTTTTAGTTGGAATTTTAAAAATAAATAATACAGATCAAGGAAAGTATCCCCTTCGTTATAAGCAAACAATGTTAATAGGTTATCGTCTTCGAACTTTTGAAGAACATCTGTTATATCAACAAGTGCATTCTTAAATAAATAAACAAATCCTGTTTCAATATCATTGTTTGTTATGTGTGAATTTGAATTCTGACAGGCGAAGTATAATGCAACTAATGGTGAAGTAGTTACATCGATGAGATTTGTTGGTATCCCGTGATGTTGGGAAAAAGCTGTAAAATGTGTACGTTCATCCGCAGATAACTTATGCCAAACTTCTTTTTTAAATTCTTTTTTCATCTTAATAAATGAATAAGAAATAGTATCTTCTCTTAACGCAGATGATACAGTTTCAGGATAATTAGTCGGTTCTCCCCTAAATAAGTAATCTTTAAAATTTTGATTAGAAAACAGTTCTATGTATTTAGATAAACCTTCTACAACTATTTCTTCTGGCGTTGGAAGACCATCTAATTTACGTTGGGAGTATCTTTTTTCCTGTGTCATAATAACCTCCAAAATTAAAATAATAAAAGCACTCTACAGAGTGCCTATTTACGTTTAACACCTAATTTTGATTCTACTTCAGTTAAGTTTGCAACTGCACTAAGTAATTTCTCATCAGAAAGTTGAACTGATTTTTTTGATTCTTCCATTCTACTTTCCATAGGAGCGAGTCCTTTTATCCATTGGGTTACGACACTAGCTGCATTACTTCTATAATTGATTGCTAAACCCAATTCAACTTTGAATTTATCCAATTTCTCTTTTAAGATAGGATCATTTATTTTTTGGATATCTTTTAAATTTGTATTCTTCTTTGATAAATCATCATATCTACTAGAAACGATGTCCATTTTTTCTTTTAAAGCACTTGGACTAACCGACTTTGGATCTTTACTAGCTTGCGCCCATATTGGTCGCCATTCTTGATTCCATATCTCATCATATTCTTTTATCATGGCATCAATTTTCGGTTTGATTTCATTTTCGTATGTAGATTTATCGGAATTTAAATCTGGATTAGGTTGTTCTTTGCTTTTTGTCTCTTTTGGTTCTTGTTTCACTTTTGAAGTGTCCTCTTTCGATTTATCTTCTTTCTTAACTTCTACAGTAGCTGTTTTAGTTTCCTTGTCTTTAACTTCTTCTTTGGGAGAAAGGTAATAAAAAACTATGGTCAACATAAAACACACTATACCTGAAATAAGATACTTCCCTTTACTTTGATAGTTCTTTGTAGCTTTACTCATAAGTACAAAGGAAGCAATAGTGGCTACAAAGAATATGGCTAATAATACTCGCATGTAATTACCTCTTTCAGTTTATAAAATGTAAGATTTCCGAAATAAGCATAACAAATTTAGTTACAACTATTTTGTCATATTTTGTCGAGGAAAAATAAAAAACAGGACCAAATAGTCCTGTTGGTAGGATTGGTAAAATTATGTAAAATTTTACCTCTTTCCTTTGGAAAAGATTTCTTTTATGATGAAATCAAATCACAATATTTCATTATTCTCACCTAAGAACTTTACATAATGATCAAGTTGCTTACAGAAGTTCTCTCTTTGACTTTCAGATAACGCCCCATACGTTTTTTGAACACCAATTAGAGTATTATGTAGCCTTTCATCATCAGTAGCGTCAGTGCGACCAGTAAGCGCATCTAACGATACATTAAAGAAGGAGGCGAGACGAAACAAGGTTGTAAGATCTGGTTCAGAAAAACCATTTTCATAGTTGTTGATTTGACTACGACTAAGGTTTAGTTCATGAGCCAAATCAGCTTGTCTAAGCGAACGACTTTTCCTAAGATTTTTTAAAGTTTCACCTAAAGTTTTCATACTATCAGTATAGTTATAGACATATCGATATACTATAAATGATAGATATATTGTCTAATGTAGTATAATGATAGAAAAATAATCATAATCCTGAAATAAAATAGAACAAAAGTTCGATTTTGTGGTAAAATATGCATATGAGCTCTTTATACATCTCATGCATTATTGCATATTTTATTTTTATGTCAATTGAGAAACCTTGTTGTACAGCGGTTTTTCAACTTTCTCAACAATTGTCAGGTAACTCTATGACCGAATTTTGGGAAAAATGTGTTATTATGAAAACATTAAAATAAACGGACGTAAAAAAGACTCACAGCGTGTATAAGTAGTGTTAGCGCACTCTTATACCGCTTTCCCTAATTGCGCTAGGGAAAACACTTACTGCAAGTCTTACATAAATTATAACACATCTATTGAATGTAGTGACGCGTTTTCCTCTAAAAGTTAAAAAATGGGTATAACGTGTCTTTTGTTCCGGCAAGGAGGAGCAAAACAGTGCAGAAATTATTAATGAAAATGAAGGATGATTTATTTGCAGCTGGTATCACTAATAAAGAATTAGCAGTACGACTTGGGATCAACGAAAAGAAGGTTTCTTATTATCTTAATGGCAATACGCAATTTAGTTTTCAATGCTTTTCAGACACATTGATTCTTTTGTACAAACATAATCCGGAATTAAGAAGAGCATGTTTATTTGAGTATTGTGAGAAGATTAAAGGTAATAAAAATTTAAAAATAGGTATGGAGTTTGTACATGCTAGAGGCGAATTCAACTTACTAGAAACGTTAATAAAAAAAGCTGAGTTATCAAAAGATGATGTTACAAAAGAATGGGCGGAAGTTTATCGTATTCTATATAGAAGAAGCAAAGAACATCTTGTAGGTAAATTATTATTAACAGAGGTTGAAAAAAAGAGAAAAACTATAAAAAGCACTGAAATGAGTTTAGTCTTAGATATTATTTATTGCTATGGCCTATACGATCTGAGTGATTATCGATTCTTGTATAGATACGCGTGTGACGTTAAGGAGAAAATCGAAAAAGAAATTCCTCAAAAAGAAAAATTTTTAAAACAAAGTTTCACTATAAAAATTAACGAGAGTATACATGCTGCATGTCTTTCGCTTTGTAAGATAAAAGAGACAAGAGAGTACACACCTTATTTAATGAAATACCTCGGAGAACCTGGTAAATACCCTATTCCACAAGCAAGCGCTTTAAATGTTCTTGGAGAGTCATATATATTTGAAGACTACAACAAAGCTAAAGCTTACTTAGAACAAGCATTATATGTTCTTGGTGACGCCTTTAATGACACGATGAAAAATAAAAAGAGATGTATTATGAACACACTTAATTTTCTCAAAATATATCACGGAAAAGATTTAGATGATTTGTATCTTACTGATCCTGCAGAAATAGCTTATCTAGAAATCAAAAGAGGTAATAACGAGAAGGCTATTGAAATACTAAATGGATTAGAAATTCAAAATGGCAAGCTATCCGCTTTCCAACTATGCTATATGGGAATCGCAAAAGGGGATAAAAAACTGATAGAAAAATCATTAAAGAAGTTCGAAGAAAACGGCAACTTATTTTATGCTCAATTACCTAAATTATACTTGGGCATCCTTTGAAAAAATGGTATAATTGTCTTATAGGTAGGTGAGAGCATATTGAAAAAGATTCTATCGACTTTATCAGTGTTAGCGGTTCTTGGAGTGTTTTTATTAAATACTTCGGATGTTGCAAAAGAACAACCAAAACAAGCAGCTATTACTGAGACAACTCAATACAAAATGATGGTTGATCCAGGCGGCGGCGGAGCTGGCTGATTATAATAATATATATTTAAATGGCATTACCTCAATGAGAGGTAATGCCATTTGTGCTTTTCAGGAAAATCCTATTTTTTAAGAAAAAAAGTAAAAAGGTAATCATTGTGAATCGTTCACAAACTACATAGATATAAACTGGGGGTTTTAGGGATGAAGAAAGAGAACTTAGCTGAGGTATTATGGAAGACACTTGTTATGGGAGAAACAACGAGTGATGAAAATATAAGACAAGAAATCTCTAACATAGAGATACAAATTATGAACAAAAAAAATGATTGTTAGTGAGATGCTAACAATCATTTAATCATCTGAACCAAGAGCTGCTTGCATCATTTTGTAAAGCATCTCTTGTTCATGTTTAGGTTTTTGTTCTAATTTCTCAAGTAATACATCAAATTTCTTTCGTAAATCAGAATATTGATCACCGCTTAATTGAGGGTCGTCAGATAGCCCTAGCAAATAATCAGTTGTACAATTTAGAGCTGTAGCGATTTTTGTAATAGCTTTTCTGCCAGCGTCTTTCTTATTGTTTTCTATCTCTGATATTGTTGATTTCTTTAAATCTATACGATTCCCTAATTCTTCTTGTGTCCACTTCATTTCTTTCCTTAATTGTTTTACCCTATCTCCACGCATAATTAATCCACCCTTTTTATTGAATTCAAACTTATATAATCAGTTAATAATTAACTTAGTTAGCAACGTAGTCATACTACAGTAATATTACGTTGGTCAAGTTCATTCTATTACAAAAGTTCGCCCAGAGCAAACTTTTCTTGAGTTGTTAATTACAATAACTAAATGGATAGATTTAAAATAAATAAAAAAAGTTTTTAAAAATAGTTCCCTTTTTTCGAACTTTTTGATATAGTATTACTTGTAAGCGAGGTGAACAGGAAAATGATTTTTGACAACAAAAAATTGTCGGCTTTGCTTGATGAAAATGAAATGAGACAAATACAACTAGCTAAAGAGATAAAACGCTCTAAAAGCACGGTTTGTGAATATGTTAAAGGTACAAAATCTCCAGGTAAAGAAGCAGCTTTTGCTATTTCTAGAGTATTTTCAGTACCTGTGGAAGACCTATTTAAAAAGGTTGAATAAATCGAACTTAATAATGTTAAACTTGATATTTTTTTAAATATTAAGTTCGATTTTTTCGAACTAATAAAAGGAGTGAAAACAATGAATCGGCTACAGAAATTTAAAAATGAAATTTTTGAGGTTTCAGCAAAATTCGAAAACGGCGAAGTATTATTCGATGTAGAACAAGTTGCTAGGTGTTTAGGAATTACAAGAATGAAAAATGACAAAGTATACGTGAGATGGGATCGCTTGAATTCTTATCTGCCTAAACATTCCCCACAAGTGGGTAAAGGTGATTTAATACCTGAACCGCTAGTTTATAAACTAGCTTTTAGAGCAAGTAACGACATTGCAGAACAATTTCAAGATTGGTTAGCTATTGAAGTGATTCCTTCTATTAGAAAACACGGAGCATACATGACGCCGAAAACAATCAACGCTCTACTTCAAGATCCAGACTTAATTATCGGTCTCGCGTCACAGCTGAAGCAGGAACAACAAGCAAGACAGGTTGCAGAGCAAAAGAATCTTATGTTAACACAACAGATCGCAGAAAACGCATCAAAGATTACTTACCTTGATCAAATTCTTCAATCGCAAGATACAGTAACGGTTTCGCAGATTGCAGCTGACTATGGTTTATCAGCAATGAAGCTTAATAAAATCCTGAATGACGAAAAGGTGCAGTACAAAGTAAATAATCAATGGTTACTTTACTCCAAACACCAAAACAAAGGTTACACAAAATCGAAAACAGTTGAAGTAGTGCATACAGATGGTAATAGGTCAGTAAAAATGAACACTCGTTGGACACAAAAAGGAAGACTTTTCATCCACGAACTTTTAACGAAACGCGGAATCATTCCGGAAATGGATAGGGAGGCGGTTTAAATGATGGAGGAAAGCACATTAACACTGGCAATCGTATCAGCAGCAATATGTTTATCAGTATACCTGGTACATCGAATTGATGTAGTAGCAAAGAGAGCAGGATGGCTTGAAGATGACAAATAAAGAACAGCGTGATGAATACGAACAAAAGAAACTAGCATGGATCATAAAGGATTTAAGAACTAGAGGGATACATAACAGCGCAGATAAGGTTGAGGAAATGCATAAGGAGTTTATAACTTTAGCTAAATAGGACAAGCCTTCGCTTGTCGGAATATTCAGGAATTTAATGGTATCCCCCCACCTAGTAAATGGGTTCCTGAATATTCCGATGCGTGAAAGCATCAAAACTAAATAAAAAGAGCCGACTACGCCTAATAATCGACTCTTTTTCAAGAAATGACTCAATATTTGAATCTCTATTATATCACATTCGTTTCCGCCAAGTAAATAAGGAGTGAAAGCCTATGTTAGATAAAAATCAATCGAAAGTCGTCCTTCCGGCGTGGGTTTGGAAGGGCGTAAGAAACGATAAGGAAGCAAAAGAGAGAGCGATAGAGTACATTACTCCCAATCGCTATCCAGGATACAAAATAATCAAGGTTCAGGGCGATATAGCGTTATGCGAAAGGGAGAATGCATGATGATACCAATTCGAGTTAAACGAGGATCAAAAAAAGAGTTAATAAAAGCGGTACGTGAGTTAGAAAAACGTGGATTTGATTATGTAACTCCAATTAAAGCGGTCTATAAAACAACAAAAGATTTTGTATATAACGAAAACAAGAACATTAAAGGCGGCTATAAATTCTACGGAATGGAAGAATACGTCTCTTATGAATGTTGGATGAAGAAGGTGAACTAAATGGCAGACGTTAAATGGATAAAGCTATCTACTAGCATGTTTGAGGATGAAAAGATTCGATTGATTGAAAGTCTACCAGATGCAGATACATTACTAATCATTTGGATTAAATTGTTGTCTCAAGCAGGGAAAACAAATGCCAGTGGTTACATTTTTCTGAGTGAGAATATTCCTTTTACAGAAGAAATGCTATCAACTCTTTTTAATAGGCCAATAGCAACTGTAAGACTTGCACTACAGACTTTCAAGCAGTTTGGAATGATAGATGTTACTGATGATCAGTACATATGTATCTCAAATTGGGAAAAACATCAGAACATAGATGGGTTAGAACGTGTAAAGCAATTGAATGCAGAGCGGAACAAGAAATACCGTGAACGCAAGAAACAACAGCAATTAGCACTAGAAAATAAAGGTGGAGAAAGTGACGCTTGCGTGACGTCACGTGACGATACAGATATAGAAGAAGATAAAGAATTAGATATAGATAAAGAAAAAGATAAAAAGAAGAAAGAAAAACCTTCTCGTCACAAGTTTGAAACTTGCGACATTAATGGGGCTAAGTATTTATTTGAACTAATTAAGGGTAATAATCCTAAACAAAAAGAGCCCAACTTCGATTCATGGGCGAATGAATTTAGATTAATGCGAGAACGCGATAACAGAGAACCACAAGAGATTAAAGATGTTATTGATTGGTGCCAAGCAGATCCATTCTGGCAAGGTAATATCTTATCTCCTAAGAAACTACGTGAAAAGTTCGACCAGTTAACAATTCAAATGAAATCAAGAAAAGGAGCGAATAACAATGCAGAGAGCGATAGCGGCAGTACCAGACGCTATAGCCAAAAGGGTCAATATGACTATGGCTTCTGATACTTGTGAAACTCATAAAATGACAAAAATGAATTTCAAAGGACAAGTTGTATGTCCTCGGTGCTACCTTGAAAACGAAAGTAAAAAGCTTCAAGAACATGAACAAACAAAATGGGAAGCTGATCAAACGAATAAGCAAAAACACTTATTCCATCAACAAAGCATGATTGCCGATATCAATATTAAAAAAGCAAACTTTGATAACTACCAACCTACTAGCGAGGAAGGAGAAAAGAACCTTGAACTCGCAAAGGTCATTGCAAAGGATTATCGCAATGGAAAGATATTCAATACGATTATGGCCGGGAATTGTGGCGCAGGGAAAACACATCTTGCTTACGCTATTGCAGAAGAACTGGCGGGATCTGGCATACCAGTCGTTTTTGTCACAGTCGGTGAATTACTACGAAAAATTAAGAGTACATTCAAAAAAGATTCCTCCTTAACTGAGGATGAAATTATACGAACGTTAGTACAAGCTGAAGTATTGATAGTTGATGACTTGGGAGCGGAATTAGGTGCATTAGACACCGATACAAAAGCAACAAACTTCATTAATAGGGTGCTGTTCGATGTTTTTGATGGAAGACAAGGCAAATCTACTATCTTCACAACAAACCTCACAGGAGAGCGTTTGGAAGGCGCATACGATGAACGAATTGTATCGCGTATCTTCAATGGGTTTAGGGCACTAGTTTTCAAAGAAACAAAGGATTATAGAAGAAAAGTTCTACCATTCTAAGGGGGATATAAAAATGTTATTCGGTGATGTACAAGCTCCATCCAAACCATATTGCGATATATGCGGTGCAGCAATTGATAACATCGACATTCATGAAGTGTACATTGAAGAAAAAAAGATTACAGCATGCTCAATTTGTTACGGCGATCCAACCGTTAGAAGAATTGAAACGAAAACACTGTTTGACTTAATCAAAGCGGTAGGAAAACGTTATGGGTACCGCAAGAGCATAAGGGAAGTACACCAGTTAATTGAGGAAGAAAAAATCAGTATTGAAATCGACGTGTTAGAAAAAATGGAAGGGCAGTTATTGCGACAGCCAACAGATAAAAAGATTGAATTTTCAGATAAAGAATTGTTATACATCTTCAACAAACTGCGTTTAAACATAGCTGGTCATAACAATATGGCTTTTGCGGTAGCTCAGATATCAGATCAAAGAATCGAAGTGGTAATCAGAAAGGATGACGATTATGTGCGCGTGTAACGGAACTGGAGTGATTCAAAACGATATTGGAATGGGAATGTATCGATTTGGACCATGCGTTTGCGAGGCGGCGAATCAGACGCCTGAAGAAGTGGATAGAAAGCGTCATGCCGTTATAGCGAGGTTAATGGAAATCCATCGTATACAGCAGGAAGAGAAAAAAGGAATTGCGTCATGAAAAGCGGTCAACTTTCGTTTGAAGATGTCATAGGAACTTTTGACTATGCAGCAACTAGTACTTCAGAGAAATTCCTACAAAGCAATAGCCATAACGTTATAACGCCTACGTTTGAGGTTCACTTCTATGATCAGGACGAGAAGCAGAAAATTGATTGGTTTGAAGCGGAAAATGAAGAAGATGCAAAGGGCAATGCCACAGCAAAGCATGGAAGGATTCAAATTATAAAAACGGTAGTAAGTACGAGGACTTTAGCAGAGATTATGGATCTGGATTAAGAAAGGAGAATAGCAATGAACTTCTTTATCTTGGACGAACATTATAAAAAAGCCGAATTAAATGGGATTAACAGAAAAAGGTTGCAGGAACGAATATACCGCTATGACTGGGATATCGAAAGAGCGATAACGCAACCAGTTGGCACAAAGAAAATGGACTTTGATAGAAAGCACGGAGACTGGATGCATGTAGCAGAGCAGAATGGGATCTCACGTTTTACCTTCTATAGCCGATTAAAAAGAGGTTGGTCATATCATTTAGCGGCAACGAAGCCACCAGGTAAGCAAGGGAATCGCTACGATAAAAATGGTGATTTGAAAGAAATTAGCTAGATTAGGAGGGAGAAGAAAATGGCTTTAGATCGTTGGTTAACTGATGAAGAACGTGCAAGAGCAGCTGCTAACGGAATAAATACTAAAACACTATACTATCGTCTCTATAGATCGGATAAGTGGGAACTAGAGGAAGCTCTAACAGCTCCGCCCGGAACAGTGAGACATAGCTATAAAGGGAAATACACTGACTTGCTTAAACTCGCTGCTGAAAACGGAATATGTAAAGAAACATTTTATAACCGATTGAACGGCGGATGGAGTCGTCATGACGCTGCAACAAAACCTGTTAAAAGAAGAAACAAATTAGCGGCTAAATGGCTAGAAATCGCTAAACAGAATGGGGTTGGTTACCAAACATTCATGTCCAGGATTAACACTCGCAAGTGGGATGCAAAAAAGGCAGCCACAACTCCAACGATTAGGACAGGGCGGAATTGCTCAGTAAAGGTTAAGGAGGAATCATTGTGAATTGTTATGGACCTGTTATAACCGATGAAGATTACGAGAAAGCAGCGGGGAGAGGCATAACGAAAACAAATGTTTACCAACGAGTTCATACGTATGGATGGAGCATTGAACGAGCGATAACGGAACCGCTAAGAAGTAAAGGGAATCCAGGTAAGCACAGCAAGATGCTAATTATTGCCGAGTCTTTAGGGATTAGCGCATCAACATATTTTAGAAGATTGAGAAATGGTATGACGCCAAAAGATGCAGCAATGAAGCCTAAAGGACATACTACCCATCTAGAGCTTGCAAGGGAAAATGGTATCAATGATATTTGCTTCTATAAAAGAGTGGAAAGAGGAATGCAACCTTATTTAGCAGCAACGAAGCCAATGGCTAAAAGAACGAGGAAAAAGAAACAAATCAGCTAGGGAGGCAATATGGACAGGAAACAAGTTTTCATCGACGTCTTATTACATAAAGGGATCTACAAGGAAGAAGAGACAGGACGTCAGCTTTATGAAATGAGTGAGCAGGAATTGTTCAAATTGATAAAGGGGGCTGGAAGCTATGAGAGAAGCGATTGAAGAGTATATCGAACAGTTACAACAATCAGCAGTGGAGAACAGAAAAGAAGCGGACAAGGCTTATGAAGCTGAAAATTTAGGACTTGCTGGGTATTACAAAGGGCAATGGATTTCGAATGAGGAAACAGCGGTTAAATTAACGGTTATCTTATCTAAATACAAGGAGGAAGAACAATGAAATATACAGAGCATGGAACTTTTGAAGTAACTCAATTATTAGCAGAAGCGAAGGAGAATGAAGAGAATGGCAACTAAGATCGTTATGTACACAGGTGATAACTGCAGTAAGTGCAACGCTGCAAAGGTACATTTAGGTAACTTACCACCTCACATTAAAGAAGAGGTAACAATCATCGAAATTAATGTGGATGAAACGAAATATCAACGAGACTATGTGGTGAACGAATTAAAATCAAACACGTTACCTACATTTGAACTATTCAAAACAGAAGATTACAACGAAAAGCCCGAAGTATTGCGTGGTTTTGATGAGAACATCGGCAAGATTATGGAGCACTTAGGACTGTAGGAGGGGTCGAATGAAGAAAGAAACCAAAATACAGCTGGAAGGTGAGCTTGAAACAGTGGAAAACGAGATTTACAGGAAGCAATATCATTTGAATGGATTGAATAGCGAAAAACGGAAGACAGAGAAGTCTTTGGAAGAGCTTAAAAGCCGGAGAGAAGAATTGAAAAGTTACTTATAAGGAGCGGAATGGAATGAATTTGCGAGTGAAGATTAAGCGAGTTAAAGATGTAGAGTTACCAAAGTATGCGAAGCCTGGTGATGCTGGTTTTGATCTTGTAGCAGCAGAGGACACGATTATCTGGCCAGGCGAGACAAAGGTTGTACCAACCGGATTGGCATTTGAAATTCCACCAAGATACGAATTGCAGGTACGCCCGCGTAGCGGTATGACGCGTAACACAAAGTTAAGAGTTGTTCTTGGCACAGTGGATAGTGGATACCGTGGAGAAGTTGGGGTGCTAGTTGATAATACTGAAATACCTAAAGTAGCCAATATGCAAGCGCATGTAATCGAAAAGGGAACTCGCATCGCTCAAGGCGTCATAGCGCCAGTGGAAACAGCTCATTTCGTTGAAGTAGACAAGCTATCAGAGAGTGATCGTGGCACAGGCGGATTTGGAAGTACGGGCGTAAAGTAAGACAAAATTTGAATTTTGTACAAAAACGAGGTGAAAGTAATATGCCGACAAAGAAAGGGACACATGAAGATTTATCATTATCCTCATGTTGCCAATCAAAGTGCAAACGAGGATATAGTTTAGCGCAAGATCATAAATCTATTTATTGCTGTAATTGTGGTAAGAAACAAAACTAAACAAAAGCGTTATTTTAATCGAAAAGGGGAATGAAGAATGAGAGAAATTAAGTTTCGTGCGTGGGATAAAGAATTCAAGCAGTTCAGTGATATGGCACTTAAATATAAAATTGCGGATATAAATTATTACACCGATTACGAATGGATGCAATACACAGGTCTAAAAGACAAGAATGGTAAGGAGATTTATGAAGGAGATATTGTTAAATACCTTGACGGAAACGAATGGTCAACAGAAAGCGGATATGATTGCGAGGAATTCAATAATCATGGAGCGATCTTTTTTGATGAAGAATGTGGAAGATATGATGTCACGAATAAACAAGGAATTGGTTACGACGATTTGTTTGATTGCGGTGTTGACTTTGAAATAATCGGCAATATCTATGAAAATCCAGAGTTAGTAAAAAACTAAACAAAATAGTTATTTTATGACGAAAAAATAAAAGAACCCGTTTGTTATAAACGGATTCTTCCCACAAGGTGTACAAGAAATTCAAGGTAACTTGACCAGAGTAACCCGTGGAATTCCTTGTGGTAATACTGTATGCAAAGGAACCAATAAGGTTAATGAATCCTTATTTGAAAACAAGAAGCCCTAGAGTTAGGGCTCTAGGGCTTCTTGTTTTGGTATTCTCACATGGTTTTTCAAAAAGAATAGAACATATTGAAGATAACATGTGAATGTTTCATAAATGTATCAAAAAAGTGAACAAAATTGCTATTGCAGAAGAAGCAGAAATGAAGTTTCTAATACGTAAGTACGTGAAAGGTATTATTTCCAGTAGATAAAATGCGCATGGGACACCTAATCATTATTTTATCGAGGGAAAAGAATATGTTATGAACTTGGTTGAATGAAAAAATGACAATTTTACTTTTAGAGTGAAGCTAAACAAAAACGCTATTTGAGTAGAAAATAAAAAGAGCACCATATAAGTGCTCTTTAGAAAGGTAAAAATGCCTATGAGTTTTTTACATTATATGTTCATGTTATGTAATTGTGAAAAAATAAATAAAAACTTCATTTTAGTAGAAAAGGAGACTGAGAAATGAACTTAAAGGAGTACGTCGTTTATAAAGGTGAATCATTGCTATGTATCGGAACTATACAGGAATGCGCTGATTATATGGGCGTACTTCCTGCAACAGTTCGTTTTTATACAAGACCAGCGTATCAAAGGAGAATAGCGAATCGGAAGAATGCTAGGAACTATATAACTGTTACGGAACTTGAGGAAGATTAGTATAAAAATTTCATTTTGTAGAAAAGGAGAATGGATATGAGGAAGGTTAAAGAGTTTACAGGAAAAGTCGGTGCGGAATTTATGAGTTTTCTTCTTGAAGACGATACATTGCACAGCGCTTATTATTCGCATGTTGAGGTTGTTATGGATAATGGCAAGAAAAAGATGTTGTGCATTAAAGATGATGCTGCATTAAAAGGTATAGCTGAAGGTCAAACAAGAGCAGAAGCTATTAAGAAAGCGAAATTGTTTTTAAAGAGACAGGAAGAAAAACAAAGAGCAGGTAGCAAAAGCTAACTGCTCGGTTCTCCAAGGGGGAACAAGGAGAAAGTAACTTAATGGGTTGTCTACAGTATTGACGGAATATTGAGTTTTATTCAGGGGAGGAATAGAAAATGAGTAAAGAAAAGCAATTAAAAGAGACGATTGAATCATGGTTAAATAGCGTGGATGTAGAAGACATAGAAAGTTTTCAATCGGTTGTTAGAGAAATTGAAGATGTTTTAAATATTTACATTGAAAATATGTAGGGGGTAGAGGGAAATGAAAGTAGTACAGTGGTTAGCCTTCATTTATTGGTCCATTACTGGAATTATGATGTTTTTCGGATATGAGCCAGCGCTAGGGTTACTAATAGCATCTTGTTTTATTTCAGCACTTTTCTTTCTTGATGGTGCTACAAGATAAATTCGAACAAAATAATCCTTTTAATAGAAAGTGAGGTTGCTAGTTGTTTAAACGTAAAAAGAAGACAGGACGTATTAATAGTAGAAAAACAGTCGTACAAGGAATTGAGTTTGATAGTAAAACAGAAGCAGAGTATTACCTAGTATTGAAGAGTAATCCTGAGGTTGTTGAGATCGAGCTGCAACCTCAGTACATGCTCCTTGAAGGGTTTTATATTACAACACGAGAGGGTAAGCGAAAGAAACGTAGGGACTGGAAATTCACAGCTGATTTCCTTGTTACTTATAAGGATGGAACGCAGGAAGTAATTGATGTTAAAGGATACGCTAACGATCGCTTTCCATATATGAAGAAGATGTTTGAATACCGATATAAACAGGAATTAGTAGTTGTTATGAAGGACAAGCAGAAAGGTTGGATAAGAAAATAAAGGGAGCTGAGTAGATGATTCTAAAATACAAAGGTACAAGGGAATTCATGCTGCACCGTAATGAGGAAGGATTTGGAGATAAACAACGTGTATGGAGTTTCGATGTATTTACGTACAAGGAGTTAATGGAACATTTGGATGATGGATGGAGAATTCACGATGAAGATAAACGTATAGCAGCGTTTTATAGGAAGACAACAGCTTAATGGATAACGGAACCATGCAGAGTAGATTGGTGGGGGCTACTTTACTAAGCATGTTTCCCTTATTCAACAAAGAGATAATAAAATTTCACGTACCTTACGTGATGTTAAAAAGACAAATTCAGAAATAGGGGGATTACAGATGGAGCAATTAGCATTCTTTCCAGAAATCGACGATAAGACGCAAAAGACAATTGAAAAAGAGGTAATAAAGGTACTGAAAGAGTATCGAGCTTTGAAAATCAGAATGGAGAACCAACAGGAAAACAGACTGGAAGGAATCAGCTTATTCCCTGAAATTAGAGATACAAGAAAAATAAGTGATATTAAGTTTAAACAAATAGATAAGGCGTTAACATATTGCTTAGATGAAGATGAGAGCGAGATCATCAAGAAAAAGTATCTAAGTAATAAGAGGTTAAAAGACGAGGTTATATATGAAGAAATCGGATTGTACAAGAATGCGTACTATGCTAAAAAGAGAACAGCATTGCGCTTAATTGCTACATCACTAGGGATGATTTAAAACAGAAAAGTGGGAGAAAAATAGGACAAAATTAGAGAGGTTTTTAGAGAACTTTGATAGTCAAATCAACGGTAAAGTTAGTATCAGAAGGGGAACACAATCCCTTCTGGTGCTAGCATTCCACCAGGAACGAATGCACTCGGGAATCTCCGTAAAGTGTTATTTAGCTGAAATGTAAGTAGGCGATAACACGATGCACTCGTTTGCGGGGAGGTTCACTGCGGGGCAAGGAGATAAGAGTTCTCCAAAATTTCTATTGTATTTATCAATCAACTCGGAATGCGTCCTCTGGGTTGATAATAAATATAAGTCTATTTCCCTCTAATATGTCGGTTCTTGAAAATGGAATGGGGGTGGTTGCTCATGATTGAGTGACACTTGCATTCTAAAAAGCTAAAAAGTATACGTATCTCGTACATTAGTAATTACTCACGATTCTTATTAATGACCAAAACGAGGGCAAAGAGTTCCACTCTTTGTTTGAGCCAATACAGCGGAAACATTCCCCTTCCGTACCTCTAGTGTATTGGTTCAAACAAGGCGTCGGAAGAAAGATATACGTCTTGGATATAAATCCTTTATAATTCGATATTGGTCAGCTAAGGACATCCAACAGCCGAAGTATTGACCGACTCTACGGAGTATAAACAAGAGAGTCCCTAGCTCTCTTTGAACCGATGACAGCTCTTACGCATGGAGCAAACTACTGAACGTCGTCGGTTGAAAGAGGTTATGGAAGTTCTTAGTCTTCTCCCAGCCACCGAACGTAAAGCGCGTAGCTAATAAGAGCTAAAAAATTACATGATGCGGTGGTTTGGAGAAGGTTGAGAGTACTCAACCTTGGACTAAGAGAAACTTTGCCATTTGTTTTCTCTCTTTTCTCTCATCCCCTTGAAAGCTGTCACTTCGGTGATGGCTTTTGTTATGTATAATGGAATAAGGAGAAATAGAAAGGGAGGATAAATTAATGAGAGAATTAACGATTAAACGTTTTTATGAGAAAAGTACAAATAAGCGAAAAGAAGAAATCAAAATTGATAATAATCTAATTAAAGAAACTTATGCTGAAGTATTTCGACCTTATAATATTAACGAAACAATAGATATTGAAGGCAATAAATACATTTTCGTTGAAGCAGAGCGTACCATTGATGGTTCTGAATTGTTAAAAGGGTTGGAATATGAAAGCTATATAGATAGTATCACGATAAAGCATCCATAACGGGTGCTTTTTTCTTTGTTATATAGAAATTACACATTAAACAATAATGCGGTGGCGGAATAGGTAGACGCTATAAGGTTATCGGTGTGTAGGGTGAGACCTAACTGAAATTCCTGTAACTTACCGAATCATGACGGTAAAACCGAGACATTGGAAGAGTAGTTACATTGTAAGGTGCAAATCCTTGCCCGCATATAAAATTGAACAAAATGGACATTTGGTTAGGAGGATAATAATGAGTGAACAAAAGAATGGATTGTCATTAAAGGTGGATGTTGATACAAAAGAAGCGAATGAAAATATTAAAGAATTAACTGCCGCAGCTAATGAGTGTGTAGAAGCGTTTGAAAGATTAGAAAAGATTATGGAGAAGTTTGGGAATAAACCTGTTCAGACATTTAACTTCAGTCCAGTAATTAAAACCACTACAGATGTAAATGAAATTACTAAAGCGATATGTAGGGGAACACGAATATAAATGATTAAACCAATAGCAATTATCGTAGGCGCTGCTGTGATCTGGGCAGCGTCTTGTTTGTTGTTAAGGAAAGATAAGGGGTGAGTAAATGTTATACGGAGAAAAGTTGCATAAAGAGATTTCGAAGTTTCTTGATGATGTCGAAAATGGTGCTGAAAGACGACCAGACTTAATCGGTCAAACTGGTACTATTACACGTAACATCGAAATAATTGACGCAACAGAAACTGAGCATGGTGTATCAGTACGTGTGAGTGATAATGTAGGCGAGGTATATTGGACAGATTTGAACGATGTTGAGTTGAATTAAGGAAAGATAAGCGCAAACGTGTTGCATCTAACAAAACAAACGAACACAACGAACGAAAATAGATAAAGTTAACAAGGTGAAGTTTATGCAAGAAATACGAAACGATGAGTGGTAGAAATGCTGTTAAATCAACGATGTATAAAATATGTATAACGGTATAAAACAAGAATCGCTCAACCATGCGTATTTCCCATGTTAATGACTGTCATATAATAACTATTATGTAAACTAAAACTGTTAGGTCTATTCATTTCCCTGTATAAATTAGTTTTCGTTATGGATTTTTAAAAATAAGATTCTTTCGAGGTGATTTTGTGGCGGCTATTCCAACAAAAATAATTTCTTGTCCGCATTGTGAAGGTACAGGAAGGGAATTGAATTACTTCGATCCACCTGTTACTGAGTATAGAAAACCAATGACTATTTTTGAAGTGGAACGGTCACCTAATGGTCGGGAGATATTGAACGACCAATGTCCTGCTTGTAACGGGACGAAAAGAATTGTGGTACCAACTAGATGAGTAGCTTAACTGCTATCATTTTTATTTTGTGTGAGGTGATTTCGTGCTGATCTATACAGTTATGATGTGGGACCATGCTGATACGGATATTATGTTAGCTACCGCAGACAGAGAAGAAGCGTTAAAAGAATTCGAATCGTGTGTAGCATTCTCGCTGCAGGTTTGGGAAAAAGGTGAAGTTCTAATTGAAATGATAAATAGTGAAGGTGAATATTTCGCTGATGGTGGATTAGAAAGATATCCAGAAAAAGGACAACAGTTATTTAATGAGATAGTAGAACAATTACAGTAGCAGATATGTTGCTTTTTATTTAATGACTTATCCTTAAAAGGAGAGTGGATAGAGTGAAGATATATTACGTTGGTGTTATGTCTACCGCGGAGTATGAAGAGCTAATTGTAACAGAAGATAAATACTTCTTAAAAAAAGAAAGCGCATTGAAACATAAAAAAGAATTAGAAGCAGATGAAGACGGTTGGATAAAAGAAGAACAAGGAATGGAAACTTTCTTTGAAGAGATTGATGTTATTGAAGATTAAACATAGCACCTGTAAATGGTGTTTTTTATTTTGGAGGAAAACCAATGAAAGTAGTTAGAGAACACAACGGTAAGTATTATCTAACAGAATATGATGAACCTCATGGATGGTATGCGGCAGAGATTAGCTATGAAGCATTTAAACTGCTTGAGCATCTGGACTCTTTAAATGATTTCTATAGTATTGATTGGATCAATGAGGAGGATGAGTAGATGATAAGACATTACTTAATCAATACATTAGTCAATTGGCGTGAAAGTTTACGGAAGAGTGAGATACAGAAAGCTTATAACGATATGAGATATATGGGAATGTCAAAACTAGAAATAAGAAGACTGATTAATTTATTTGGAAATATGGGATATAAGTGGTACGAATACAGACATCCGAAGTTATGCGAGTTATTAGGAAAATGATTGAAGTCAAATTTATAGAAGAGATTATCGTGAGGTGGGTGAATGGCAAAGGAATACGCAAAGAAATTCTATAAGTCAACAGCTTGGGAGAAGTGCAGAGAGTCATACATCGTTACAACATTAGATGGTATGTGTGAACATTGCAAAGAAGTACCAGGATATATCGTTGACCATATTGTTGAGATAACACCAGAGACTATAGACAATCCGGATATCACATTGAATCATGAGAACCTACAGTACTTATGCTTACCATGTCATAACACTAAGACGTTTGGTAAAGCTGTATTGATTAGAGAAGATGTAATGTTTGATGAGAACGGTGATTTGATTAGGAGGGATACGGAATGAAATTAGATTTATCTTTAAGGAGTATTAAGGAGTGTCTAAAATTAGCTGCTGAAAATGGAGAGAATGTTGTAACTAATCAACACCAAAGAGTGATTGGAAAGACGACAGCATTAATTGAATTTGCTATAGAGCATAAGTACATTGTAGTAGTTAATAGTGAAGCCATCGCTAACGGATTACGTTTTAAATTTAATTATGATTATATTATAGGCATCGACAGGATACATGCATTGAAGATAATAGATGGATGTAAAGAGGAAATTGTATTTGATGAATGTTGTAGTCAAGAACGTATAGTTCAACTGGTTAACTTAGGATTTAAAGTAGTTACAGGATTTATAAACGAGAAGAATGAAAAACGCAGAGAATATTACAATGCTTCTCAATGTTTAGCGTGTGGGTATAAAGGTAAGATATATCATCCATCTAAAGAAGAATATCAGGAGATAACTATTTGTCCTAAGTGCAGCGGTGCTTTTGTAGATATGTGGAAGTTAGGAAAGTACAAACAATCTAATAATACTAAAGAAGCTTTATTGCAAATTTCCCAATCAGATGTTGATGCTGTTCCTACTGTACTTTACAAAGGTGAGCAGATTAAAGGTAAAGTAAGGGTTAGCTTTGATTGGAAGACGGATGGTCATCATCATAAGTCAGGTCCTTATATTCATATTGAACACGTAGAAGACAGCGCAAAGTGTATTAACACAAAGATCATAAAACACAATTATCCTATCGTTGAAGAAGCGCTATCTAATTACTCAACGGAGGAATTGATTAAAGCTTTAAGACTAAAGGAAGATGTTCAAATTACTGATACGAGAGAAGATACATACGAAGTAAGTATGGACTTAATGAAAGTAAAGAAACATGTATTAGTGATTAACAACTGTAATCCTCAATTAGTAGAACGTCAAAGAAGAGCTTTAGAAGTCGACATGATTAGATTTGCTGGCAGTTGTGAATGAATACATTCTTTATGATGTAATCGGTGTACATGAAGCAGCTTCTATTCTTAGAGTGTCATCTGGTCATGTTAAGAATCTGTGTGCCGCAGGAAAGATTGTAGCAAAGAAGATTGGTAAGACATGGGTGATTGATAGATCGAAATTAAAAGGAGTGATGACTAATGTGCAATAGATGTATGGAAAATATAAAAGAAATTGAAAAACATAAAGGCAGCACACGTGAACTAATCATTGAACATATTAAAAAGATTGATGAAGCAGAAAACAATTTAAAAAGTGCAGATGTATTTTGTTCTTTAATGCAGGCAAAATCAACAGCCTTATTGGCACTATCTCTTACTCCCCCCTATAAAAAATAAACCAAAGGTCTATAGGGGGACCGAGAGGGGAGCTTCGTGTAACACACAGGTCATTTCGTGTGACCCCCCTACCCCAATACAAATGAAGTGAGGTGTTATTGATGGCGATAAAGAAAGAATTAACAAAAGAAGAACGAGTTAAGAAGGAAGTAAACAGACTTAAACGGATTTATAAAGAGATGCCAAAAGATACCCTCTTGGTTGTGGAGGGGTTAATTGTTGAAGCTGCAGACTTGCGTGTACGATTAGAAGATATTCGCAAAGATCTTGATGAGAATGGGTATGATGAAATGTTCTCGCAATCAGAGAATCAAGATCCATATGAGAGAGAACGTCCACAAGCCCGACGTTATATATCGATGAATAAAAATTATCAATCTATCATGAAACAACTCGGCGATTATGTTCCTAAGATTCCACCAGAACCTAAAAAGAAAGATGATGGATTTGAATCATTCGTGAATAAACGTGATTGAATATCCTTTATCTTATAATCCGATTCTAGAATACTGGTACAAAATAAAAAATAGACAAGAAATAGTATCGGATAAAGTTAGGCGAGTTTATAAGAAGCTCGTTACTGATATAGGAAGTACCAAAAGCGAATGGGAATATAACGCTAACCGAGCGAATCATGCTATAGAATTTGTTGAGAATTTTTGCAAACATAGTAAAGGTAAAATGGGTGGAAAACCATTTTTATTAGAGCTATGGCAAAAAGCTATGACGGCCGCTTTATTTGGTTTTGTTCATAAAATAGATGGTATAAGAAAATACCGTGAGTTTATGTTAATTGTTGCCCGGAAAAATGGTAAATCAGCTTGGGGTTCTGCAATCGCTCTTTATTTAATGGTTGCTGATAATGAACCAGGACCCGAAATCGTATCGGCAGCAACTAAAAAAGATCAGGCTAAGATTATTTGGTCTGAAGCAAAGAGAATGGTGAAAAAATCGCCAATCCTTTCTAAAAGAATTCGTACGTTAGTAGCTGAAATGATTTCAGATTTTAACGATGGTTCTTTCAAACCCCTTTCAAGTGATTCAAATACACTTGATGGACTTAACGTGCATTGTTCATTAATAGATGAACTACATGCTATTGAGGACAAGAATCTTTATGACGTTATTGTTGATGGTATGACGGCCCGTGAACAGCCAATATCAATAATTACAACAACTGCTGGTACGGTTCGTGAAGGAATTTTTGATATCAAATATGAAGAAGCTGAACGTATTATCAATGGTTACGATGATCCAGATGGTTATAAAGATGAACGAGTTCTTCCTATTATTTATGAATTGGATAAACGTGAAGAGTGGACAGAAGAGTCTTGCTGGAAAAAAGCGAATCCAGGATTAGGTACAATCAAAAACTTAGACCAATTAAGAAGCAAAGTTGAAAAAGCAAAAGCAAATGCTATGCTTGTTAAGAACTTACTTACAAAAGATTTTAATATTAGAGAAACGTCAACAGAAGCATGGTTAACATTTGAACAATTAAATAACACTGCAATATTTGATATTGCAGAATTAAAACCTTCCTATGGTATTGGTGGTTGCGATTTATCTTCGACAACCGACTTAACTGCAGCGAAGGTTATTTTTATGCTTCCAGATGACAAAAACATATATGTAAAGCAAATGTACTGGTTACCTGAAGATTTATTAGAGCAAAGAAGTAAGGAAGATAAAATCCCTTATGATTTGTGGTATGAACAAGACCTTTTAAGAACTACTCCAGGGAATTCTGTTCATTATAAGTACGTTACAGAATGGTTCTTAGAAATTAGAGATGAATACGGCATTTATCTCCCTTGGATTGGTTACGATAGATGGTCAGCTAAGTATTGGGTTGAAGAAATGGAAGGCTATTTTGGTAAAGAAGCAATGGTTCCTGTTGCACAAGGTAAGCAAACACTTTCAAGTCCAATGAAATTATTAGGAGCTGACTTAGAATCAAAATTAGTTAATTATAACAATAATCCAATTGATAAATGGTGTCTTTCAAATACAGCAATTGATATTGATAAGAACTTAAATATACAACCAAATAAGACAAAGAACCAACGACGCCGTATCGATGGAACGGCAGCGCTTTTAAACGCATATGTAATCCTTCAAGAGAAGAGAAATGATTATCTCAACATGATTTAAGAAGGAGGTGAGAAATTGGGATTATTCGATAAGATATTCGGGAAGAAACAAGCCCCTACAACAACTCGTTTTGAAATGATAAACGACAATGGCGGAGGATTTTTCTCGTGGCATGGCGATATTTATCAAAGTGATATTATACGAGCCTGTATTCGACCTAAAGCGAAAGCTGTTGGAAAACTTATTGCGAAACATATTCGTGATAATGGTAATGAATTTAAAATTAATCCAGAACCATATATAAGATTCATATTGGAAGAGCCTAATCCTTTAATGACAGGACAAATGTTTCAAGAAAAAATGGCTATTCAATTAGAGTTGAATCATAATGCTTTCGCCTATATTAAGCGTGATGATTATGGTTATGCTACCGAGATATATCCTATCCCTTGCACAACGGTAGAAGTTGTTGAAGGAACATATGGAGATATCTTTTTGAAGTTCTACTTTAAGAATGGTAAGCAAATGACTATACCGTATGCTGATGTGATTCATTTACGTAAGGATTTTAATGATAATGACTTTTTCGGAGAACATCCAGGCAATGCATTATCACAGTTGATGGAGATTGTTACGACCACTGATCAAGGTATTGTCAAAGCGATTAAAAATAGCGCTGTAGTAAAATGGATTCTTAAATTTAAATCAGTATTAAAGCAGGAAGATATTGATAATCAAGTTAAGAATTTCGTTAATAATTATTTAAATATCGCTAATGATGGTGGAGCAGCTTCTTCTGACCCTCGTTATGATTTAGAGCAAGTTAAACCGGAAGCATTTGTTCCAGATTCAAAGCAAATGCAAGAAACTGTACAGCGTATTTATAATTTCTTCAATACAAACGATAAGATAATACAAAGTAAATACAATGAGGACGAGTGGAATGCCTATTATGAATCAGAAATAGAACCATTCGCAATGCAGCTTGCTGGAGAATACACCAGGAAGCTTTTTTCACGTAAAGAAAGAGGGTTCGGAAACAAAATCATCTTTGAATCTTCTTCTCTTCAATACGCTTCGATGAATACCAAAATGAATCTAGTTCAAATGGTAGACAGAGGCTCATTAACACCGAACGAATGGAGAGCGATTCTATCGCTTGGTCCAATTGAAGGTGGCGATAAACCTATTAGAAGGCTGGATACAGCTTTAGTTAAAGAAGGAAAAGTTACTGATGAAGGAGGTGATAATAATGAACCAAACGGAAAAGAGGGAGCTACTGAGTAGTAACCTAGAAATAAGAGAAGTTGAAGGCGGTCTTCGAACAATTGTCGGATATGCAGTTAAATGGGAAATGAAGTCTGTGACAATGGGTTACTGGAGACGATTTAAAGAACAGTTTAAACGCGGAGCTTTTACAGATTCTTTAACACAAGATGATCAATTAGCGTTATGGAGCCATGATTATTCTCAAGTTTTAGGTAGAACTAAGAATGGGACTCTACGATTGTTTGAAGATGAAATAGGGCTTCGATTCGAATTAGATTTGGCTGATACAACGTTAGGTGATGATACGTATAAAACGATTAAACGCGGTGATGTCGACGGCGTTTCTTTTGGCTTCCAAATGGTAAAAGAAGAATGGGATGAATCCGATCCAGATAACATTGTGCGAAGTGTTACAAAGGCGAAATTAGTTGAAATTAGCCCTGTTGCCTTCCCGGCTTATCCGGATTCTCAAGTCTCAGCCAGAAGTCATGATCCATATAAACAATTTGTAGACGAACGTAATCAAAAAGACTTACGGAAAAAACTAATTTTAAAAACTTACTTATAAGGGAGAGATTTATTTGAAAACATTACAAGAAATTTTAGCTAGAAAAGCAGAAATTCGTACTTTACTACAAGGTGATCAAGAAGTGGATTTAGCAGCATTGGATACTGAATTACGTGAACTTGATGAAACACAAAAACAAATTGAAACTCGTCAACGTTTGCTGAAAGAAGCTGAGGTTATTAACAACAACGCTGAACCAGAAACGCGTACAGTAGTTGAAAAGTTTAACAATGAGCCACCTCAACCAGATGTAGAGTTAGAAGCATCAGAAAAACGTGGACAAGCATTGATGGAAAATCGTGCTGTTACTGTAGGAAGTGGAAATGTAGTATTACCGAAACATAGTGCTTCAGATATTCGACCTACTTTTAATGAAGTTTCTACACTGATTGATCGCGTATTAACAAAAACACTAAAAGGCGGAGAGAGCTACCAACAACCATACATTAAGAATTATGGTGAAGGGGATTATTCAACTGAAAGTGGCGATTATACTACGGCTGACACTCAGTTTGGATATGCTGACATTACAAAAGCTAAAATCACTGCTTATTCGGAAGATACTGAAGAACTTCAAAAGTTACCAGCGGCTGATTATGATTCTGAAGTAATGAAAGGTATTACTGTTGCAACTCGTAAGAAGATCACTCGTGAAATTTTAATTGGAACAGGTGCGACTAATCGTCTGGTTGGTATCTTCTCAGCAGCAGCAACAGCAATCGATGCAGCGACAGACTTAGAAATTTCAAAAATTGATGCTTCTACATTAGACGATATCATCTATAGCTACGGTGGCGATGAAGATGTTGAAGATGCAGCGGTATTAATCTTAAATAAAAAGGATTTAAAAGCATTCGCTAAACTTCGTACTTCTGATGGTAAAAAAGTGTACAACGTTGTTTCTCATGGAAATTCAGGAACAATTGATGGTGTACCGTTTATTATCAATAGTGCATGTAAAGCAGTATCTGATGCAGCAACAACAGCTGGTCAATTCAATATGGCTTATGGTCCATTATCAAACTACCAACTTACTATCTTCTCTGATATGGATGTACAACGTTCGACTGACTTCAAATTTAAGCAAGGTATGATTGCTCATAGAGGTTCAGTGTTTGCGGGTGGTAACGTAATCTCTAAAAATGGATTCTTACGTGTTAAGAAAGCGGCTACTGTTTAATAGCCGCTTTTTCATTTGAAATAAGGAGGTATTTTTATGTCTGAAAAGAAAACGCAAGAATTTAAAGTAATTACAGCTTTCCGCGATAAGTTCTCTTATGTACATTATAGTGTCGGAGAATCATATAAAACAGATGATCAAGAAAGAGTAGAATTCCTACAAAAAGAAGGGTTCTTAGAAACTGAACCGATTGGTGATTATAAACCTGTTGTTCCTGAAATCGTTCATGTTGGCGGAGGGTATTATGAACTTCCTAATGGAGAAAAAGTTAAAGGAAAAGAAGCAGCGCTGAAAGCATTAGAAGAACTTGAACCAGTTGGTGAATAATCATGATGCTTGAAGTAGTAAAGAAGGCATTGCGTGTCTCGCATAATGCTCTTGATGACGAAATTGATGATTTAATCGAAGCGGCCCGAACTGATTTAAAGTTATCTGGCGTTTCTGGTTTCAAATCAAATGATGATACAGATCCATTAATTAAACGAGCGATAATCATGTATGCAAAAGCTAATTTTATCGCTGATGTTAAGGAAGCTGAGCGATTTCAACTATCTTATAACATGCTTAAGAATCATCTTACTTTAGCGGGTGATTATAAATGAACGATATTCTACAATTCCCAATAGTTACAGTCATTGAAGATGATTTAGGACAAAAAGAGGAAGTAAGAACGTTTAATAGACAAGTATTTTGTAAAAAGAAATCTGTCCCTCAATCAGAATTCTTCCAAGCGGGTCAAAGTGACATTAAAGCGAGTTGTGCTTTAATCGTCCACGTTTTGGATTATCAAGATGAACGTGAAGTGAAGTACCGCGAAAAAGAATATAACATATACCGCACATACGAACGCGAAGATGAAAAAATCGAATTGTACTGTGAGGTGGTAGCTGGTGGCGAGTATTGATAGTCTAGCAAATGATATTGCTAGAGAACTACAAATGTATGGAAAAGAAGTAGAGGAAAAGTTAGAAGTTGAAAAAGAAGCAGTTGCAAATAATCTAGTGAGTGATTTGAAAGAAAACAGTCCTAAAAATACAGGTAAGTATGCGAAGGGATGGCGTAAGAAGAAGGAAGGCAATGGTTTTATTGTCCATAACGCATTAAAGCCTCAGCTTACACACTTATTAGAAAAGGGCCATGCACAGGTAAATGGTGGGCGTATTCCAGCTAAAGTTCATATCGCTCCTGCTGAAGAAAAAGCAGTAAATGATTTTTCCGAGCGAGTTGAAAGGGCGATTCAACAATGACCTTAGGTGAATTAAAGAAGATTCTAGATGCTACAGGATATCCTGTGGCTTATTCGCATTTCACGGCTACTATAGTCAATCCCGTACCTAAACCGCCTTTTATTTGCTATCTTGTGACTGGTTCGCCGAACATGATTGCTGACAACAAGGTGCATTTAAAAATAAGCGATGTAAATATTGAGCTTTACACAGCTAAAAAAGACTTGGTTGCAGAAGCCAAACTTGAACAAGTATTAGATGACAATGAGATCCCTTATGAGTCATCTGAGATTTATATAGATTCCGAGAAATTATTTCAAAAAATATATGAAACGAGGTTGATATGAATGGAAAATAAAGTTATTTTCGGTCTGAAGAAAGTACATTATAGCGTGATTACTGAAGATGCATCAGGAAAAATCACATATGGAACGCCAGCTAAATTACCGGGTGCTGTTGAAATGAAATTGGAACCAAAAGGTGAACAATCAGACTTTTATGCTGATGACATGAACTATTATGCAGAATCAAGTAATCAGGGGTATGAAGGCACCTTAAATATCGCTAAACTCACAGAAGCTTTTCGAACTGACGTGTTAGGAGAAGTTCTAGATGAAACTGACAAGGTTATTTCAGAAGTTTCAAATGCAAAAATCAAAAGAATTGCTTTAATGTTTGAATTTGATGGGGATGTAAAAGCAACACGTTATGTATTGTATAACGTATCTGTTTCACGTCCAGGTTTTGGTTCTTCCACAAAAAGCGATAAAACAGAGCCAACTACAACAGAATTAAAGTTCGTTGCATCACAGCACCCAGAAACATTCAAATTTAAAGATGCGACAACTGCTGCTACACCGGCTGGTATTTATGATGCATGGTATACAAAAGTATACGAGAAAGTCGTGGGGGCGTAACTAGATGGAAAAAACAATTGTAATCGATGAAAAATCAGTTCTTTTGAAAAGTACCGCTGGAACAGCTATCCGTTATAAGTCTCAATTTAGACGTGATATGTTTGCAGATATCCTTAGTTTAGGAGTACTTTCTTCATATATTTCAACTGATGGCGACCAAAATAACATTGACCTTTCACAGGTTGATTTAAGTAAATTAGATTTCGAAGTTATTTATAACTTGGTATGGGCATTTGCTAAAACAGCAAATAAGGAAGTCCAAGATCCGTTAACGTGGCTGGATACATTCGGAGAATTTCCGATTACTGAAATTATTACCGAAATTCAAGACTTAATTAAAAGTACGGTTCAATCAAAAAAAAAATAACTGAAGATGAACAAGGGCAAGGGCGTAACGATGGAAAAGGTAGTTTTTCTGTCGATACATTCCTTGCTCTTTGTTATTCATGCAAACTCTCAAAAGAAGATTTAGAAGATATGACAATAGGTGATTGCTTGGATTATATCGATGAGTATGTTGAATTACGAAATCCTAAGAGAGAACAAGAAAACACTAGAACAGCTACACAAGATGACTTTAATAACTTCTAAGCAAGTGAGGTGATAACATGGCAGGAAGAATTAAGGGAATAACGATAGAAATTGGCGGGGAAACCACCGGTCTTCAAAATGCCTTGAAAGATGTCAATAAAAGAAGTGGTGACCTATCTAAAGAGCTAAAAGATATTGAACGACTCTTGAAATTTAATCCAGGTAATGTGGAGGCACTAGCGCAAAAACAACAATTGCTTACTCAACAAATTGAAAATACAACGAAGAAGTTAGATAGCTTAAAGGCTGCTCAACAGCAAGTACAAGCACAATTTGAAAGTGGCGCGATTAATGAAGAGCAATATCGAGCATTTAGGCGTGAAATTGAATTTACAGAAGGGCAACTTAATGGATTCAAAAACAGTCTTGCAGGATTAAAGGCTGAGCAAGAAAAAGCAGCAAGTTCAACAAGACAATTAGAGACATTATTTAGCGCCACAGGACAGAGTGTTGATGATTTTGCGGATGCATTAGGGAATCGTCTTGTAAATGCAATTAAAAACGGCACGGCATCAAGTAGGCAGTTAGAACAAGCTATTGAAATTGTCGGAAGAGAAGCACTGGGAGCCGAAGTAGATATTGGCAGATTACAACAGGCTCTTCTTTCTGTTGGTGATGGTAATTCTATTCAAAACATTAGAAATGATTTAAATCAGCTCTCTCAAGAGGCAGAAGAAGCGGGCGAAAGCGTTAAAGGATTAGGCATTGAGTTAGAAAACGTAGTAGCTGGAATAGGCGCTGGTCTAGGACTTAAAGAAGTGGTCGAACAGGCTCTAGACATGTCAGAATTAAAAACAAAAATCGATATTACCTTCGACGTTCCCGAATCATCAAAGAGATCTGTGGAGGATGCAGTCAGAACTGTTACAGCCTATGGTGGTGATGCTGAGGAAGCGTTGGAAGGTGTTCGAAGACAATGGTCATTGAATAAAGATGCTTCTGACGCAGCAAATACGGAAATTATAAAGGGAGCAGCCAGTATAGCTAGTTCCTATTCGCAAATTGATTTTACAGAATTAATACAAGAAACTAATGAAATCGGTAGCGAATTAAATATTTCGAATAAAGAAGCACTAGGGTTAGTTAATTCACTCTTAAAAATCGGATTCCCTCCTGAGCAGCTTGATATTATCGCTGAGTATGGTGCTCAACTAAGAAGAGTTGGTTATACAGCGCAGGAAGTACAAAGCATTATGGCAAGTGCGGCAAAGGAAAAATCTTGGAATATAGATAACTTATTGGACGGATTAAAAGAGGGGCGTGTTCGCTCTGTTGAAATGGCGCGTGGATTAAGCAATTCTATGAAGGATGCTGTCCGTGATGCTGTAGGCGACACTGAAAAAATGTCTGATGCACAGATTTCAGCGATGCAAAAGGGATTTGCTAAACAAGAATCTGCACTTGCAAACTCATTTAGTAATCAAGAAAAGGCACTTTCTAAAAGTCATAGTCAAAGACAAAACGCATTAGCTAAAAGTCTTGATGTTGAATACAATGCAGTTTCTAAAAGTTATGAAAATCAACAAAAGAATTTAGAGAAGAAACTTAGTGCCCAATATGATGCAGCATCAAAAAATTATGATAGACAACAAAAAGCGCTTGAGAAATCACTCGAAGCGGAAGTTAAAGCATTTGAAAAGTCTTCTGAACAGAAATTAAAGCTCATCGATAAAGAATACATGGAACGTATGAAATTAATTGATGAGGAAAAATATAATCGTCTTAAATCGGTAGACGATCAAATTAATTCTTTAGATGCGAAAACAGCAGCTGAAGATAAATATTTTAAAGATCGTGAGAATGCTGAAAAACGTGCTGATTTAAAAGTTAAAATAAGTAAAGCGAAAAATGAAGAAGAACGACAGGCGGCAATTAAATCATTACAAGAGCTTGAAGAAAAAATGCGTTTGGATAAGATACGTGAAGAACGTAAAAGCCAAATTGATAGATTGAAAGAGGAAAAAGACGGAATAAAGGAAGCGTCTGATGCGAAAAAAGAGGCGCTGAAATCAGAGATTGATAGTCGTAAAGAACAAGTTAAAGAGCAAATAAACAATGAGAAGGAAGCTTTAAAAGAACGACAACAAGAACAAAAAGAAGCTTTTCAGCAAAGTAAGCAAGAAAACTTAAAGGCTATTAGCGAATCAAATAAAGCACAACTCGATTCATTAAGAGAAGTCAATCAAGCGAACTTATCGTCCTTAAAAGAAAGTCAGAATAACCGCAAACAAGCGTTGAGTGAACGTTTAAGTGATGAAATGGACGCTGTTCGTGAATCGCATAGAGCTGAATTAGAGTCTTTCAAAGAAATGAATGCACAGAAATTAGAACTTGCAAAAAATCCGCCAGATAGCGCAGCAGTACAAGAAATATTTGCTCAATTAGAAGGATGGGGTAAAGCAATAGCTAAAGGCGGAGAAGAAGGTAAACAAGCATTTGTGGATATGGTTAAATGGCTAGATCAAATCCAGGATGCTGATTTGAAAGAAGCAATTGGTGTAGAGCTTTTCGGTAGATGATAAATTGTGCCGAAGTAAAATCGCGGTATAAAGCAAAGAGGGTGCGAATCCTAATTTGAACCGAAGGCTATGCAAAGTATAGTCAGGGGCAGAGCATAGAGGGTGAAAAGATATAATCCCTCCACGAGACCGCGACACTTTATAAGTGAAAACGTATGCCGATCTTACAGGAAATGAACTGTAAGAAGTAGAGGATAAAAAGCCTTTACGATAACAAAATGACAATGTGGGAAGATCAAGGTCAAAAAATCATAAATACGATTTTACAAACCGAACAAAAACAAGCTGACTTAAAACAAGGCATAGATGATTTACAACAGTCCGTAAGTAAAACGGATGCATCACCAATGGTCAAGTTAAAAGAAGCTATGAACGATTTAAAAGAAGCTCTTGAGCCTGTGTTACTTGTGGTGGCTGATGTTGTTTCTAAGGTAGCTGAATTCATTTCAGCTCATCCAGTGTTAGCGGCAGCTATTACAGCTATAACAGTTGCAATCGGTATACTAGTTGGTATTTGCGCAGCTCTCGCCCCAGTAATATTCTTAGCCACATCAGGTGCTATAACCTTCGCGGGTGTTATGGCTGTTTTAACAAGCCCGATTGCTTTGGTGGTTGCAGCTATCGCTGGATTAATTGCTATTTGGGTATTATTCGGTGATAAAATCATGGCCATATACAACGAATATTTCAAGCCGACGATAGATCAAATCGTAGCTATAATCACTGAAACACTGCAACCAGTGTTTGACAAGGGATTCACAATTATAAAAGATATTGTTAAAGATGCATTTGATATTATCAAACGTGTTTGGGAAGAAATACTCTCGCCTGTTTTTTCAAAAATTTCATCATTTATAGAAAATGTCTTGTTACCAGCTTTTAAATTTGTATTTAGTGCTATTGGTAGTGTTGTATCAGATGCATTTGATGGAATAAAAGTTGTGTGGGATACGGTTTTAAAACCAATTTTAAATGGAATTATTGATTTCATTTCTGGTGCTTTTTCTGGAGACTGGGATAAAGCTTGGAAAGGAATTGTGAAAATTTTTGATGGAGTTTTCAATGGAATAGAATTAGCGGCAAAAGCGCCAATAAATGCCGTTATTTCAATGATTAATGCATTGATCGAGGGTATTAACAGTATAGATATGCCTGACTGGGTTCCGTTTGTCGGTGGTGGGAAAACTCATATCCCTACAATCCCAATGTTAGCGACAGGTGGACATGTTCTAGGGGATGGATCGTTTATTGCTGGTGAAGCTGGGCCAGAGTTATTTACTAAAAGAGGTAATCGTGTATCTGTTACACCTTTATCTTCAAATGAAAAATCACTTGGTATTACAGGTACTATGAGCCGATTAATTGGCGATATGAGTTACTCAATGGCTAATTCTATGAAAGAGCTATCTGGCTTAAAAAGTGTCATGAGTAATGTATATGGCAGTCTAGCTAACAGTTCAGAAGCGATGAGCAGAAATGCTAGTCAAAGAACTGGGGATGGCAATTCTTCTTCAAATGCTAATAAATCAGATTCATATAACTTTGCTGATATGTTTAGAGGTTCAACATTCGTAATTAGAGAAGAAGCGGATGTACAAAAATTAGCAGTAGAACTAGGGAAATATGTGAAGGCATCAGGAAGAAGGGTGGGACAACTGTGAGTTTAACAATAGATGGAAAACCTTTAAAACAATTAGGATTAGCGCTTTTACCAGGATTCCAACATCCCGCAGCTCCACCAATTCGCGACTATACTGTTTCTATTCCTGGTCGCCCTGGCGCTTATTATTTTGGTTCAGACATAGACCCTTTAGAGTTTAGCTTACCTTTAATTATTAAACCGAAAGAAAATAGATTTGAATTGGCGGCAGCTATCAGAAATACGGTAGCTACATTTATTGATCCTTATGGTAAACCGAAAGAAGTAAAACTGATTTACGATTATGAGCCTGATAAATATTATCTAGTTAGATATAGCGGCTCGCTTCCGATTGATCGCTACTTTAGGATGGGTAAATTTGAATTACCTTTGATAGCTTACAATCCGTATGCATATTCCATTGTAGAGAGCACAAAGGATGCGCTTTGGGGAGATGATATCCCATTTATGTCTGATATCCCTCTCGGTGGTAGTGGTGCTTCTTATGTAGTCACAACTCCACAGAGTTTAAATATAGATAACTTAGGTTCTCTAGTTATACGGCCGATTGTGGAAATATCCGGAAGTGCGACATCATTAACTCTCACTATACAAGGTGAGAGTTTTTCTATTGGAACTTTTACAAACTCCACAATTTTAATAGATGCAGAACGATATGCCGCAATAAAGAATGGACAAAATTTCTTGTTCCAACTCCAAGGCGATTTAGAAAAATTAGAACTGATGCCAGGCGCTAATGCAATAAATATAGGCGGTTCAAACCTAAATATCAACATTGCATTTAAGTACCGTGCTAAATATAAATAGGTGGTGAAGGAAATGGCTGATGCGCCTAAATTATTACCAACAGACTCCCTTAGAGTGGGTTATCCAAAAATTAATCAATCAATAGAAAATGCGAATGAAGCATTAAGAAGATATACAGAAATAGACTACCAACGTAGCACTTTAAGTGCTGGTCTTATAGGGTCTAATCGAGCCTGGGAAAAAACCGCATTAGTGACGTCGATTTCCGGTATGACAGCAAAGTTTGAAAATAATATTGAACAATCTTATGGGAAAAAGTTATTAACCTTAACTGTTACTAATACAGCGAATTTCAAGCAATTAATCAATCCTGGAGTGCCAGAACAGGCAGCTTTAGGTGTTTCAATCCCGTCGTATTACCAAAGATATAAAAAAATCTCAATGGCTCTTAACTATAAAATTATTAAAGCGCCTGGAACACGACAAATAAGCGTAGCAGTCGCTATTCAATATACGGACGGAACGAGTACTAACGTATTAATTCCATTAAAGGCCGATAGTAGTGAGTACGCTGAAATCTTTGAACAAAGTTTTGATAATAAAAAATCTATATCTAATGTGTATTACTATGTGTCCGGCGGGGATATTGGCGATATTATCAAAATTTCTTACGTTTCTTATTGGTTCGGAAACACGAACGATAATCCATTTGATCGAGAATTATTACAAAGTAGAATTGATGATAGTGTAGACATTGTATCTAACAAGATAGGACGGGAGAATTGGTTTACAGAAGCTAAAAATATTATCACGAATAAACCTGTTACCAATACGAATGTTCAAGTATCAACCGATTTTAAAATAAACGGAGTAAAATCATTAGCTACTTTAAACGCTCAAAAAACTCCATTTTGGTTAGAGATGGAATGTGTAAGTTCCAATGCAACACCTATTATACAAATCCCGATACATGAATTGATAAAAAAGCTTAGGTCTTTAAAATCAAAAGGGTTTATTCTTCCTAAAGCGAACGTAAGATTACAAATTAATTTTGATTATGTTACAGCGCATGTATTGACAATGCAACTTTTGTCTAAAAAGACAGATAATACATTTTATTATTTTACTCCTACAACTTTTATTAAACAGAACGGGAAAGAAACAGCTATTATTGAGATTTCGAATGACATCGATAGTATCATAGATACACTTCAAGATTGGTTAGTTGTATATGTTGTTTTTAAGACAAATATAAATGCAAATAAAATCAACTTAGGTTGGGTTGATGTATGGTTCGATGATGATAAACATATTTTACAAGAAGAATATATTGAAGGGAAAGAAATCAAGCCTGGCACACTAACAGAAGCTGCAATTGATTCTGCGTTCTTTAAAAAAGTTAATAAGCCAGCAATCGAATCCTATAACTGGTGTTCTTATGTACCTGATTTTGTGTATAAAGGAATTTCGCCGAGCGGTGATTTTATTTCACCAAGTGCTAATTTCAGTTATTTAGGAGTTGCTCAATTACCTGGTGTTAAGAATTCAAGGGGAACAGAGTATTGGATTGATTGGAAAGGCGTAACGAGTGTAGCAACTCCGTTTGGATTTATAAAATCGAAAGAGTTGATCGAGTCGTTGGTAGCGGCCGAAGGAAAGGGAAAAAAGATACCGAAAGTGAACTTTGAAGTTGAAATACATCTCCCTTATGATGAATCACATAATGTCGAGATTCAAGGGATTGGAGATAGGGACTCAGGCTGGTTCTATTTTACTAATCAAACTATGATCAAACCATTCGGACCATATACAATGAAAGCTTCTGGAACAATGGAAATCGGAACAAATTCATGGACAACAATTAAGAGCTGGATCGGTTTGTATTTTATATTTAAACAATCTCTTCAAGACAAACATGTTTATTTTGGAGATTTCTCGATATGGGTTGAAGATGATGAAAAACATACCTTTTTACCTGAATTTATCGACGGAAAAACGATTGTGAAAGAGTCAATCTCGAAAGATAAATTAGACCAATCTCTTCAAGATAAATTAACATCATTAATTACAGTTAAAAATACTTTAGTCAATCCTAAGAAAGTAGCATTTGTAGGAGATAGTGTAACATGGGGAGATGGATATTTATCAGATGGGTATGTAAAAGTATTGGATCAGCTAATTCGAGTAAATCAAGGTCAAATCCTTTTATCTGATAGTAACGACGTGATTTGTGAAGGCACGAATTCATTCATTTCTAACAAAAAGTTTTACAATGAAAAAGCAGTTAAAATTTCTGGTGCGAATTCGAGTGTGAAATTCACACTAAAATCTAATGAAGTGCATATTTGCCAAGCGATTGAGAGAGGATTAGGTAATACTATTTTAGACGTTTATGTAGATGGGGTCTTGTTCGATACGATTGAAAATAAAAACAGAAGACCAAGCGGAACTGAAACAAAAACATTCGCTGGTGATGGCGCAAAAGTGAAATTTGATTTAGGAAGGGCTTTTACTTACAACCACGCAGTAACTGTCGATGGAGTAGCAAAAGTCGGAGGATTAAATACACAAGGGTACGGCGGTACGTTCCCTGTTGGTTCTGACTATATGGTCATTAAACAAAACGTTACGAATGCAGATGGAGATGATGAAATCCATCACATTTTATGGTTCAAAATTGCTCCTGCTAACGGAGCCAATATATCAGTAACGCAAAAATATGGAGAAAGCATTTCATATACTCGATCACATATAGGTGAAAACGGAGCTCTATTTTATGATGGTTTGGAAAGTGCTTACGGTGATGGTACTACTTCATTTGACCCAGCAAATCCAAGCACTTTATCAAGTGGACTTGATTTTAGATATGTTGATTCGGAAAGCTTTATCTCTTATAAATTCAGCTCTGTTGATACTAGACAATTTGAAATTAAAGTAAGAGGGCTTGCCCCTGAAGCTACTGGGACACCTTATTTTATTCTTAACTTTGTGACGGATTTCCGCTTTGAGTACATGAACGCAGGGATTGGAGGTTATACGTACGCATTATTTGATAAAGATACTAGTTTAACCTCATATCGAAAATTCATGGAGTATGAGCCTGACTTTATCACAATTCTTCTAGGTACGAATGATGATTGGAATACAGCTACCTATCCGGTCACTCAAAACAAAGTGATAACAGCTTCTGAGCTAACAAACAGTAGTTATTATGGATACGGAAATGTTACGAATGCTGGTAATGGGAACTATAACGTAGCTGATCGATGGGTTGATACTAATCGCATTACAAAATATACGGTTAAATTAGCCGATACAGTTACAGTGGGAACCATTGCTAAAGGCGACATTTTAATTGTTAATAAGTGGACAAACGACGAGAGATATTGCCAAGTGAGATTGGTAGATTCTTACGATGTTGCCACAAAAACGATAAAATTTTCAACGCCTCTAAATATAGATGCTTTGCCTGATAGCTCTAAGGTAATGATTAAAAGTATAAGCCAATATAAAACAAACCTTATGTCAGTTCTTACTAAAGTACAAACATATAACCCAAAAATACCTGTTCATTTAGTTGGGATGGGTGTTCCAAACATGAATCATCGTCAATTGTTAGGATATCGAGAAACAATAAGGAATATTGCGAACAGTCAAAGTTGGGATTTCATTGATTTATATACAGAAACATCTCGTTATTTAGCAACCAATAAAAGAGATAAAGTGTATACAATTACTTCAACGGGTGCTAAAACGTATCTAGTTGATAACAACCTGAACCCTTTACTACGAAATGTCAGAGTGACAGTAGATGGTAAACAAATGAATGTCGGTAAAGATGTCTTCGTTACTGGCGGTTATGGCTATTACTATAATAGCGATCTTACTCATGGTTATGCCACAAGGCCAACAAATATCAGTTTTGTTAATCCTCCTGTGAGTGGTGCGGTCATAAAAATTGAAGGTACAACAGCAACTTGGAGCTCTGACTACACTCATATGTCTAACGATGCTGGTAAGTATATTTATGGTGAGGGTATATATAAATCAATAAAGAAACATTTTTAAAAAGCAGGTGATACATTGCTAAAACTCTACAACAAACAAATGCAGCTCAAGGCATATCTTGAGAATGCATATAATATAAAGTACAACCCGCCACTCAATGAACTTTGGACGGCGGGTTTTTCATTGCCATTTACTGATCCGAAACGAGAAGAAATCGAAACGTTTGACTATGTGGAGATATTCGATAACGGTAAGCGTATTGGCATGTTCCGTATTATGGACAGTGATGAAGAAAGGGAAGTACATGAAAAAATAATAACGTATGACTGCGAGCACGTTTTATCCACACTAATGGATAGCGTGCTTTTTGGTTATCACGAAAGAATTAACTTAAGTACAAGGGAGAATATCGAGTATCTTCTCGGCAAACAAAGAATAAAGCATTGGAAACTTGGTCGATGTGATTTTACAAAGTATTTCTCATACAGTTGGGAAAATGAGGATACCTTATTAGGCCCAATCTATAGCATTCCGAAGCCGTTTGATGAGAAATTCCAATGGACATGGGACGATTCCTCCTATCCTTGGACATTAAACATTGTCCGATATTCCGAAGAAATTACGGGTGAACTTCGATATAGAAAGAATATGAAGGGGATTAAACGAAAAGTAGAAGCTAAGGATGTCATGACAAGGATTTACCCGCTTGGTTATGGTGAGGGAGTTAATCAGCTAACAATCAAAAGTGTTAACAATGGTCTCCCTTATATAGATGCTCCTGATTTTGTTAGAGAGTTGCATGATGGATTTGATTATATTTGGGTGGATAGACGATTTGAAGATGCACAATCGCTTTATGCCTCCGCTAGATCAATGTTGCTAAAAGCATGCATGCCAAAAGTTACGTATGAAATTGATGCAATTGATTATGAGTTAATTGATCCATACAAAATAGAAAAGTATGAGACTGGCAAGCTAGTACGCTTATATGATGAGGATTTTAATATATTTGTTGATTTACGGGTGATGGACCGTCAAAAAGATGATGTCACTGGAAATCCACTTGAGGTAAAGCTTGTGTTAGAAAATAAGGTAACTGATATAGGAACAATACAAGCTGATATCGAAAAACGCCAAAAAGTTAATGAAGTGTATTCTCAAGGAACAACGAATATCGACAGTCGCGATTTCCAAGATAATTGTGACCCTGAACATCCAGCTATTATTAGGTTTCAAATACCCAATGATGTAAAAAATGTAAATGAATTGTTACTAACATTTGAGATATTAAGATTTAGAGCATTTGAACGTGCTATTAAAGGTGGCGGTGCTGTTGTAGGTTCAACAAGTGCTGGTGGAGCAACAGTTGGTTCAACTCAAGCGGGTGGCGCTAATGTAAGTTCCACAACCTCAGGAGGTGCGACTGTTGGTTCAACGAGTGCTGGCGGTGGTACTGTGAGGGCATCAAGTGGCGGAGGAGATCATGTTCATAAGATGTTTCATGGTGGCGGAATTGTTCCTGCTGAGCCTGTAACAATAGGATTGTATACAGCTTTTTCTGACCCAGGAAGAAATACAGCAGCTTCATTTTATGCAAAAGGAACTGGATCTAGTTTCTATACACACGGTTCTAGCGGTGATCATACACATGATATTACATTGCCAGATCATAGCCACAGTATCAGTATACCTAATCATAATCATAGTATAAGTATTCCTAACCATACGCACGACATCAGCATTCCAAATCATACACACGATATTACATTGCCGGATCATACACATGAAATTGAGTTCGGTATTTTTGAGTTATATCAAACCCCATCAAAAGTGACAATTGAAGTAGATGGAAATACATTACCGTTTGATTCGATAAGGGGACAAGATATTAATTTGATCCCTTATTTAGCAAAGGATTCCGACGGGAAACTTCAGCGTGGCCGTTATGTTGAAATTAAAATTACACCAAATAGTTTAGCTAGAATAAACGCTACTGTTACAGGACGCTTGTTTATTCAGTCCAGAAGTGGCGGTACGTATTAAGATAAATGATTAAAAATAGAGAAGGAGATTGATAACATATGCAAATAATCGAAATTCATACACAAGGCGGATTGAAACATACAGTACAAGCCGAAAAATACGATGCACAGGTGCTAAACGAACAATTAAATAGTAATGACCTAATCACTGTGCTTATCGGTGATTTTATTATTCAACGAATTGATGTAAAACGTATCTTACCAATCAATTTACCTACTGTAGAAGGTACTAAGAAGCTAAAGGTTCATACAAATGGTGGAAAAGAAATTGAAATTGTAACAAATGATTATGATCCAATCTACTTAAATGAACAGTTGAACAATAGTAATACCATTACAGTCGTAATTGGTGACTACATCTTCTCTCGAATCGATGTAAAACAAGTCGTTTCTGTAAAAGAAGAACCAAAAGAGCCGGAACTACCACCAGTAACAGAACCAGAGAAACCAACAGCCCCGGTTGAACCGCCAAAAACTGAAGAACCATCAGAAGGAACGGGTGAAGAAACGGAACCTACAGAGCAGAAATAATCTGTTCTTTTTATTTTATCAGGAGGTGCTGATTATATTGAAACGAATTGTAGATCCTGTAATTTACGATAAACACGTTAGTTCAGATAATAAGAACCTAGTTAGGGACTTCCTGATTGAAAAGAAAGCACAAGGAAAAGCAAAGAGCACTTTGAAGCAATATCAGTGGGACCTAAGAATCATAATGTATTTGCTTTATCAGCATTTTGATAATAAAAGAATTACAGAACTAACAAGAAAAGATATTCGTAATCTCTGTATTGTATTTCAAGAAATGGACATGTCTAATGCTCGTGTAAATGGATTGATGAGTGCATTACGGTCCACACTAGAGTTTTGTGCAGATGACGACGATTATGATTATGAATTTAATATTGGTTCTAGGGTAAAAGGTTTGCCGAAAAATCCAGTTAGAGAAATAACATTTTTAAAAGAGGAACAGATTGAATGGTTACTAGATGAACTGGATAAAAAGGACCAGACACTTATCGCAGTGTATCTTGGGATTTCTTATTACAGTGCAGCAAGAAAGAATGAAGTGCACCAGGTATTAAAAGACGGACTGGCTGAACGATATTATACAAATACTGTTATTGGAAAAAGAAGCAAGAAATTTAGATTGTATTACAACGAACGTACTAGATTGTTAATTTCGAAGTACCTTGAAGATAGAGGAGAAGATAATATTAATCAGCTATTTGTAAAGAAATATATCAATGGTGAAAAGAGAGTGGTTAATAAAAGTACTTTCAATTACTGGTGTGAGATTTTATCCGGCATGTTGAGTAATAAGGAAGGTAAAACAATTTCAATTAATCCTCATGCTTTCCGTCATTCAAGGCTTGATAATCTTCGTGAACAAGGCATCCCACTCGAAAAATTAAAGTCACTTGCTAATCACAGTGATGTATCAACAACTGAATCTTACCTATCTGATCGTAGCGAGAATGATATTGCAGATATATTCGGTATGGACGTTAGTTGTTTTAAGTAGGGACACAAAGGTGTCTTTTTTTATTACGTACAAGGAGGTGAACAATTGGAGCGAGTTTATGATATTTTCAGAAGTCTTAACATAATCGATATTTTTAATACAGCACAATTTAAAGCTGCTTCATTTGTAAGTGGCGGAGTAGGGACAATCTTAAGTCTAGTGTATGGTAAAACCAACTTAATTTGGATATTCATTTTGATGATGGTTGTTGCACTCGATTGGATAACAGGCAGTAAAGCTTCAAAGTTAGATGGATCATATTCATCAGCATATGGAGTAGAAGGCATCGCGCGTACCGTGGTGCTTTTTTTGTTGCCATGTTTAGCTCATATGTTTGATATCGCATTTAAATTACCAGATTTCTTTTTCTTTATGGTAACTGGCGGTTTAACATATCACATTTTCAACAGTTTCACTGCTAATTGCGTTCGTGTCGGCTGGGACAAATGGATTCCAACATGGTTACTGGAAAGCGTGGCAAGTGAAATTGAAGCGAAAATAAAACGTTCTGATACAAGGAAACGGAGGAAATAACGATGCAAGAGAAATTTAAGAATTATGGATTGTGGGTAGCGTTGTTCGCACTGTTAGGGATGGTATTAATGGATACTGTCCCTCATTTTAATTTAGGAAGGTATCAAGAATATGTAGATATGATTCTATACATTTTGATTGCTGCAGGTGTTGTATCTAACCCTACAGCAGGTAAATGGTTTGCGGACAAACGAAACAAAGGAGCTGATAAATAATGGGTTATATTGTTGATATGTCTAAGTGGAATGGCAGTCCTGATTGGGATACAGCAGCAAAACATCTAGATTTTGTTATTGCTCGAGTACAAGACGGTTCTAACTATGTTGATCCGGTGTACAAATCTTATGTTGCTGCTATGAAAGCTCGAAATATTCCTTTTGGAAACTATGCATTCTGTCGTTTTGTTTCTGAAAATGATGCACGTATAGAAGCTCGTGATTTCTGGAACCGTGGAGACAAGAGTGCGACGGTCTGGGTTGCAGATGTCGAAGTGAAAACAATGAATGATATGAGAACTGGTGCGCAAGCTTTTATTGATGAATTGCGCCGATTAGGTGCTCAAAAAGTCGGTTTATATGTCGGCCATCATATGTATGCTCCATTCGGGATGGCAAATGTGGTTGCTGACTTTGTATGGATTCCACGTTATGGTGGAAAAAGACCAGCTTATCCATGCGACATTTGGCAATACACTGAAACAGGAAATGTACCTGGTATCGGTAAATGTGATTTAAATGAACTAATTGGAAGCAAACCTTTATCATGGTTTACAGAAGTGAATCAACCAGAACAAAACGTTTCAAATGGCGGATATCAATACGTTAAATCTGGCGGGTTCGGCGTCTCATTGGTTCCAGAAGTATTAAATGCTATGGCAGAGCGCGGAACTAAAGGAC
>NZ_JBEUTW010000006.1:0-9929 GCF_040492675.1 Bacillus sp. AP50 | reverse complement strand
TTACGAAAAAGTAACACCTAAAAAAAGGAAAAACATAATAAAAAAAAGATGTCAATGAGAATTTGACATCTAAAATAAGTAGATTGGTAATTTATATTTTTTCTTAGACTCATCAATTTTAAAGTTCCTTAATGAATTTCTAAAAATATGTTGAGTTGCTTTATCTATCCCATCTTTAGGACTACAACACATAATATTAGGATTTACAAACCATGTACGACTTGTGCATGCACGACCATCTTCTGTTGTTATTCCTGCTGCGGCAACTCCTAAAACCCCTTTTTTAAATAAACCATTCATTGTTAAAGAAACATTTTTTCTTGCCATTTTAAAACGTTCGGCTAAATATGTAGGTGATGCTGGAGTAGTTGTATCTACATTGTCCTTATCAATTTTTTGAATAATAACGTTGGTTTTGAATTCAACATATGGAGCAAGTTTAAATAAAAATGCTTCTTCCTTGCTACTCAAATACTCAATTTCAGTAAGATAATTAACGTTATCCATAATTAGCTGCACAAACCTCACCCGATCTGTAGGTTTTTTCTTTTTCCCTATGAAATACTCATCTCCACCAGTTGTTTTACTTAATAACTGCAAGAGCATTGCTTTCTCTTCTTCTGAGTAACCACCGGCTTGCAACTGGTCATAAATACTATCAATCTTACTATCTCTTATTTTTGCTTTTTGTTCAGCTTGTCCAAAATCTACAACTTTTGTCATAAAATAATTCTCTCCCTTAGTGGAAGGAATCAACTTTTATATGTTAGAATGTATATAGAATATATATTGGTTGATTCCAACCTTATTATGAAAAACCGCCTTGCCGTCCAAAGCTTGGGCGGTTTTTCTCGTTTGTATGTCTTTCTCTATAATAACATGAAACACCTTGTTAAAGCTTTCCGTCTCTTGCAAAAATACAATATTCACTCCTATCTTTCCCTATCAAAGTCTCGATGTCTGCTTATTTCTCTCTTATGTTCACTTTCAAATTGATTATCTATTCCTTTACTATCCAATTCATTTTTAACGATCTCTCTAAACACCTTAAATCGCTCTTTAAAAACTTTTTTCGTTTGTACATACAAAACTCTTATATTCGTCTGCAGACCCTTTATATAAGCTTTTAACAAGCTAATTTCTCTATTTAATACACCAACTTCTTTTTGCAACTTACTTTTTTCTTGTTTCAACGTTCGATTTTCTTTCATCCATCCCTCTGCATGCACTTTTAAACTTTCATTCTCTTTCACAAAATCTGTTTCTCTCAAACGTTCATAATCCTTTTTGATAGTAACGGCTGCATGCACTTGTTTTGTTACTTCTTGATATTGTTCTGGTGATAACACATAATTTCTTGTCTGTTTCTTTGTAATTTCAGCTTTTCCAAACATTTTATCCTGTACTTCTACTACTACTTCTTTACGTAAAAATGGAATTTTAACAGGTTCATTTGGCACTCGATCACTAGCACTATCTAATTCTTTTTGCATTTGTTCTACTCTTTTTTCTAACTCCAGGTGACGCTGGCCAATTAGCTGCAGCTTTTCATTTTCACTCTCTACTTGTTGTTTTACCACCTCTAATTCTTTGTACGTATCAACGACATCACTTTCCAAACTCTTTTTAGCTAATTCTAATTCGTTTGTTCTCTCTTTAACATTTTTTAAATCATAATCAATCGTTTGTAATTCTGTTTCTTTTTCTTGTACTTGATTTTCAATAGTTGACTTCGCTTCTGCATATTCCTTGTATTGACGAACTTTCATGTATTTATGTGAACCTACATTAGCACGTTCAAAATTCGGAATATGTTCTTTAGCCAATTGCTCAATATAGGCCGTTTCTAATTCTCTCCAATGTGCAATTAACTTTCTTCCCGTTCCTTCTACACCTTGTTGCTGCAAAGCTCTATCCATTCCGACACGCCTCGTTAATCCTCGACTACTTTTGAAATTCGGTACATAGTTAATATGTAAATGTGGATTCGCTTCATCATCATGTAAAACCATGTTATAAACTGCTAGATTAGGATTTCGCTCTTGAAACGCCTCTGCATACCGTTTTAACGCTTCTTTCTTAACCTCCCTATACTTTGGGTCGTCTTTACCTTCTCCAATCGCTACGACTAATTCTCGTTGCTCATGCGTCTTATCGTCTTTATGTATTTTGTCATAATAATCATCAATTTTACGATCATTCCGTTTTTGTTTCTCGTTATATTTGTCCACGGCTTCTTGAAAGATATCCTTGTATACACTTCGGATATCCTTTTGAACAAAATAAATATTCTCATGTAATCTGGATGGATCAATACCAGGATTCCCATGAATATTTTCTCTATTATTATGACTTAATGAACTTTGGTGGGATTGATTAAATGAGATAGAACCCAACATAAAGTGCCACCACTTTCCCTAGATTAATTGATACCATCAGTCTAGCAAAGCGACGAAATGATGTCAATTAACGTAACCCTATACGTATTTTGACGCTTTTCGGCTTCGCCGACCATGCCAAGCATGGAAAAGATCTCGGACTTTGTCCGAACCTACAAGGGGAACCCTTCCCCTTGACCCCATCAATCGAACTCCCCACCCCCTCAAATCCTTGAGGGGCACCCCTCGCCGGTTGGCAGGAACAAACAGTAGTTTGTTCAGTGCCAAGAGGGTCTGGGTTTTGTTCAGTTGGTCAAGTCAAATACTCCCTTCGTTTCACTAGGTCCGTTTTGATTGACCAACATAATATTCTCTATTTCTAATCATGTCTTGTATTTACACAATAACATTGAAAATCTTTATCTTATAAAAATATAGAAAAACTCAAAAGAGCAATGATTCCTGAAACCAACGCAACCCCTACAACAATCAACGTTTTTTGAATGATGTATTTTTTCTTATCTCGCTTGTCTCTTTCCGCATTCACATCTTTATTTTCCATGAAAGCAACAATTTCAGCGTATGTTTTTATATTTTCACGCTTCTTGATTATGTCAATTTTTATAGCTGCTATCATAGCAATTACCCAAAAAACAAATGGAATAATTAAACCTACGTTACCAAAATATTTAATTGCTAATCCCATGGATCCTACAGCTAAAATCAAAAATATAGCCATTACCTGTCCTAACTTATTAAATTTAACTTGCTGAAGATTATTTTTCATCATTTCCACGTCCCCTTTAACTAAATCATCTAGAGAAACATCGAAAAGAACACTTAAAAGCAATAAATTATGAATATCGGGATAACTTCTTTCATTTTCCCAATTTGAAATGGTTTGACGAGAAACATAAATTTTTTCAGCTAAATCTTCTTGAGAAAATCCTTCCCTATCTCGATATTTTTTAATTTGTTTACTAAGATTCATTTCGTTCGCTCCTTCTACATCAAAAATAGTTCAAGGTAATTATTTATAGTAGCAAATATCTTTATAAAAGATGATTTTAATAATGTCAAAAAGCTTTATACATTCTTTAAGCCCTTTATTTATCAATAATTGTTAAGATATTAATCCTCAACAAAATATAAATAAAGAAATTAAACTTCTCACAAGCAAAAAATGAGATTCTCATCAAAAAAACACAAATTTACAAAACAAAAATAAAGAATATTCATAAATGTAAGAATTAAATTATTAAAAAGTTAATCTAATACAATTCTATAATGATATTATAAAAACAGAGGATATACTTTTAGAGAATAGATTTAAATGCATAGAAATAAAAACCATTTTTATTAATATTTAACAAAATAGGTAGATTTTTTCTTTAAAATATAATATTCTGATAATGGCAATAAAAAATATTAAAAAGGGGTTTTTAATTATGAAGAAACTTGTCGCAACAATTGCAGCATGTGCATGCCTAGGTTTATCAACAATCAATGCATCAGCAGCTGAATCTACAGGAACTTCAGGAGGGGTCGATTTAGATCCTATTTTGAAAAAATACCGAGAAATTGGTGTAGTACAATACGCTTTTTCACCAAATCCTTGGCAAAAAGCTGATGGTGGAAGTTTCAGAACCTACTGGGATGGAAATACACATGGTTCTCAATTCGATCATAGCTATAAAAAACATGGTGTTAGTGCATCTAATAGCAACTCTACAAGATATAGTTTATACGAAGATCCAGGAGACCGTGCCGAAACTTGGATTTATAGTACTAATAGTGGTAATAGAGGTAACTGGACAACAGACAACTGGGGACGTGGCTAAAATAAAGAAAAAGAAACATGGTAAATCTACCATGTTTCTTTATTTGAAGGAGTAATATTTTATGAAAAAAATCCTCTATATGTTATTTACTATAATGTTTATTTCAGTTAATTTATTAGGATATTTTTTAATTAGTAACAAACAACTAGCTGACATTACTTATCCAAAAGCACAACTAGTAAAAATAGATTATAATCAAGCTAAAAATTTTTTTGACCCTAACAAAATGATCAAAGATATTATTACCTTTTCTAAAAATAAAAATATAAATATCTCTCAATATAAATTCCAAAGTGAAACTGAGCTAAACATTTATTCCTCAAATATAAAAAATGACCCGAATATCTATGTAGAATCAGGACAGTTACCAAAAGGAAATCAATATCTCTCAAATATAAAAGATAATGTTATAAATAATCAATCAGGCACCTTTTCTTTTCCTTTATCTAATTGGGAAATTCGTATATATGAGATGAACCAAGTACATAACGTTGGATTAGGAGACGAATTTTACTTACAAGGGGCAAACAGAGAAATAATTGATGCATTTAATAAAGAATTTTCGCAGTACGGCGAAATCTCATTATTAAATGATAATGTAAATAGCTTAGTCTTAACTGATATGACTTTAATAATGCTTGTGGTTTTTTCTTTTGTGCTTCTTTTCATAGGATTATTTTACTATCTTATCCTAAATCGAAAAAAAATGTTGCTACAAAAGTTATGGGGATACTCTGTATGGCAACAATTAACTTTCATTCCAAAAGAATTTACAAAGTGTTTTACTATAATCATATTTTTATTATTAACCACTTTAATTAGTTTTATCTTAATCTTTAATCAAACACATTTCTTTATAGAATATATAGTAACCTTTATTACAATCAATATAATTACTGTATCCATCTTATTTATTTTTATAACATCAATAACCTGGTTTATTAACCAATTGAACAATGAAGCTATGGACATAAAAGGAAGTTTATCATTTATAAAAATACAATGGATATCCGCCATTCTTAAAGTGATTGTCTCTCTTTTATTATTTGGTATTATTAGTTCTTCATTTGTAAACATATACCAATTGAAAAATCAATTGAAAGGTTTAGAATATTGGAAGCAAACAAAAAACGTTTTTAGAATACAGGTCCAAAGGTTAAATACCAATGTACTTGACAAACCAAATTCAAATAAAGATTTAAATGATAGATTTTTTAATTTTTACAAAGAAATTGAAACAAACCATAATGCTTTTTTAATAGACAGTGGGAATTTCCATGTTATCGGACATGACAATGGTAAACCAATATATAGCTATACAAATGCAATAAAAGATAGAAACTCTATATATTCTCACAAAGGTAGAAGTATAGTCATAGATAAAAACTATTTAAAAATTAATCCGATTAAAGATATTGAAGGTAAAGATGTTTCTCATCAAATATCTAATGATAGGAATGTTTTAAGTGTATTAGTTCCTCAAAATCTAAAAGAATTTGAGAATCAAATTATTGCTGCATATAAAAAGCGATTTTATTTCCAAAGAGTTGAAGTTGCTAATATTTACAATAAATCACTTGGAACTCCAATAAACAATACTCCTATAGAAGATTTATCAGTTAATGTAATATACACAAAAAATGAACAATATTATTTTACCTTTGATAGTACTACTGGTGATAATACAAATAGAATTAAAGACCCTATTGCTATGATTTATAATGAAAGTGTGGACTCTTCAATTATTGGATCATATACAACTACAAATTTATTTTTTATAGATAAGTCTAAAGGACATGCACTTGAAAATATTTCACCAGCACTAAATAAGACACACGTAACAGAAATAAATAATACTATATCTGTTTACAGCGAAACAAAAGATCAAATTGCTAAAAAACAATGGTTATTACTACAACAAACAATTGGATTAGTTATCACAATAATCTTGTCAATAATACTTTTAATCTCATTTATTTGGTCATATTATAATGCAAATGTGTATTTACTAAACCTTAAATATCTGTTTGGATATTCCTATTGGAAAAGAAACCGTAATATAATTCTTATTACATTAATTTCACATCTTACGGCGGGAATAGCTGTATATGTTTTTTATGGTGTAAATATTGTATTTATATTAGTTAGTTTTGCTATTTTAATAGATTTACTAATTATCAATATATTTGGAAACCACTGGAATAAAAAGAATGTAACGAAGATATTAAAAGGAGATCATATATGATTCAACTAAAAGATATAAATAAAAGTTTTGACGAAAAACCTATATTAACTGACGTCTCTTTAAATATAAATAAAAATGAATTTGTCTCTATAGTAGGAGCAAGCGGTGCTGGAAAAACCACACTTTTAAATATAATTGGTTTATTAGATAAACCCGATTCAGGGATTATAAAAATAGCTGATTATGAAAACCCTACAAAAAAAGAAATCCAATATTTAAGAAGATATATATTAGGGTATATTTTTCAAAACTATGTTTTAATGGAAAATGAAACAGTTTCTACTAATTTACTACTTTCAAAAACCTATAATAAGGACTTTAATAAAGAACTATTAACAATAACTTTAGAAAAAGTAGGATTAGATTCAACGTTTCTAAATAAAAAAGTATATATGCTAAGTGGTGGAGAACAACAACGTTTAGCAATTGCAAGAATCATGTTAAAACCTTGTAATATTATATTAGCTGACGAACCCACGGGAAATTTGGACAGTAAAAATAAAAAAATGATTGTCTCTTTATTTCATGATTTAAAAAAATTAGGAAAAACAATTGTTTGTGTAACTCATGATAATGAAATTGCTGAAGGTTCAGACAGAATCATACAAATAAATAGAAAGGGTGTTTTAGAATTATGAGAATTTTAGGAATTACTTTATTAAATTGCATGTTAGTTCTTCTAACTGCATTAATACATAAAATAATCTTTCGAGTTTTAGCTTTACCACATTTAGAACTTACTTTATACTGGGGAATATTTGTTAGTGTGTTCTTCGTGTTAAATATACTTACAAATATACTATTTCTTAAAAGAAAATAACCTTATATTTAAAAACATATCAACCAAAATATACACTAAAAGTACAAAAATCTATTAGAACAAGATTTATATCATATAAATAAAAACATAATTATAACAAGGGAATGCTTGTAAACTGATCTATACTGCATTCCCTTATTGTATGTATGCTATATTTCTATTCTTCTTTTTCCGACATTAGAACCCTACATAAAATACCGGACAAATTTACTTTTTAAACAAACCGAAAAAACCTTTCCTTTTTTGTTTCTGATTTTGAGCCTGCATATCTCTAATGTTTTCAAGCAATAACTGATCTCGTTTCTCTAGCTTCTTCTCTATAAAAACTTCTAATTCACTGTTTTTACCTTCTACTTCAGTTAACTTTTTCTCCGTATTCGCTAAATGCTCTTTTGTCGTAACCAATTCATTCGTAATTTCTTGCAATTTTTGAACAAGTGCTTGATTAAATTGATTTTGTAACTGTTGATTTTCTAATACTTCATTCAATTTCTTTTCTAATTCTGATTTTTCTTCTTTTGAAACAAACGAATCAAGTTCTCCGTTTCGCCATGACCTAACTTGATCGTAAGACCATTTTTGGGCCTGTATTTTTTCTTTTATTGCTTTTAATTCTTCTATATTTTCCTTCGAGTATCTGCGATGCCCTCCCTGACTTCGCTCCGTTTGTATGTTAAATTCGTTTGACCACACCTTTAACAAATCGGGTGTGATCCCTAAAAAATCCGCAACAATTTTCGGTGTGTGCATTTCCGATTTTAGTTCCAATTTTTATTCCTCCCCAAAAAACGGAATACGTTTTTTACTTAAAAAACACGATTAAATCAACATTTCAATCAAAATCGGAATATAATTGCAACCGATATAAAAACCGATTTTAAAAACGATTTAATTTCGAAATACATTCCGATTTTAACACCGATATGTATTACTTCTCGATAATAACATCAAAATCTTTTTTATTTATACAAGATTTTATGCAAAAAAAGAATAGCGCGGATCCCCAGAATCCCCGCTACATCAACCATGTATAAAATCCTGTATACCAAATAAACAGACAAAAAAAGAAGAATCCCTATAAACACAAGGATTCTATGAAAATCTTGCTACCGATAATTGTGCGTTATGTTAACTGAGTATGTATAAAATATACAAACAACAAATCACCCCCTACAATTTCACCAAATTTTACTAAGAAAATCATCAAATTCTTGTTTTTCTATAAACAAAAAACTTATACTAAGAGAGCAAGATTTCTGTAAAAGAATTAAATCCAGCGAAAAATATTACTTTTACACAATCTTGCCATTCTAATGAAAGGAGGTGTGATATATGACTGAGTGGATATCAAATAAAAACCATTCAAAAACAATTAAACATTGTTCGCGCGCATCAAGATCTTTCTATATTAAGAATACGGAAACTTAATTTTTTGATCCTAAAAACTTGATAATCGAATAGTTTGTTATTCATAGGACAATAAACATCAGACCGATTGGTAAATGCGACTATACAGCTCGTAAATAAAATATGACTATACAATTCTTTGGTTGGCCCCAATGAATTGTGAAAAGATTTGTCTCAAGTATTCCCGATAAAAATATGACAAAAAAGCCCTTGATGTGGCAATCAAGGGCTATTTTTTTTACAAAAAAAATAGTATGGTTTTACCCACACTATTTTTTGCGTTCCATCTACTTATCCAGACCTATATTTTGTAGTGTTGACATCAGATATGACTAACTGATGTGGCTTACACTGCGGTGTAACGCGATTGGCGATCGCTCCCGCTCGAATTTTCGAACAGAACTTACTAGGACATTAACGCCCCATTACCCAAAATACATCTTTAAGAAAAACAATACTACTTGTCCTGCTGCTTGTCCTACTGCACATCCAGCGAAGGTGACCATTTTGTCACCTAAAAACCGTTCTATAACGGCTTTTCTAGCAGCCTTTCGTTCACTTCTAATTCTTGACTTTCTTGTTTGTCTCATAGTAAAACATCACTCCCGATTGGTATTAGTATTTATTAACACTACCGCAAAGGGAGTTAAACCTAATTTAAGTTTACATTCACAAAACAATTTTACAAGATTTTTATGCCATTATTCTCTAATTTTTTGGGATAAATTTCTTTTGAAGTTAAACAAATAAGTTTCCTTTTTCTTTTATTCTCAAAAATTAAACCATTTTTTACCATTACTTAATACTAATATACTTTTGCTTTTTGGCTAGAGTGCTGGCTCGTCGTGTGGGGGCGAAAACCCCACGTATTACGTATCAATATGTTATATAAGAACTATTTTTGAACGAGTGATCTAAGCGGTTCGGCTTGTATACTTGCTAGTCCAAGTCGAGAACCATTGCTTTGCTTTTTGTCTGTCGGCTTGGCGAGAAAAGTACACGAGCCGAAAAAAGTTTTGCAAGGACAGAATTAAAAAGAAAAGGCGATAGCCTTTAGGTGAGGATAAACGAACCGACTTTTTTTAATTCTGAGGGTGGAGATTTTTGAGCGTTTTTCTCAAAAATACGACCCGTTCCTTGCGGAACTTTTAGCCCTATATATAAGAGTGAGATAGAACAAATAAAAAAAGTCAGTAATACCAATGGTTTATAGCATATTAGGTGTTACTTTTTCGTAA